>JASDTK010000087.1:3425-4834 GCA_041891555.1 Oscillospiraceae bacterium | reverse complement strand
CGATAAGCTCTGGCGTCGCTTCCGTTTCAAGACGTACATCGACATTCGCTCGAGTAAATGCTTCGCCGTAATACTCCGCCAGCCACCCCATACTGCTCTTGTGCGGCGGTTCCTTCGCGAGATTCACAAGCCCGCCCATAGCAGAGCTTCTATCAATTAAGGTCACCTTGACTCCGCGTTCGGCGAGAGTCAGAGCCGCGCTCATACCGGCGGGGCCTGCGCCTATGACGGCGGCGCTGTGTCCTTCCGCGTCGCAGACGGGCAGACCGTATTTAAGCTCGCGCGCGCAGCGCGGATTGACGGCGCACTCCGCAGGAAGTCCCGCCGCGTTATATTCGCTCAGGCTTTCAAAGCAGCGCATGCAGGTGATGCACTTGCGTAGCTCTTTTTCGCGGCCTTCCTGAACCTTTCTGCCCCATTGCTCGTCGGCAAGCCACGCTCTGCCGAGTCCGACGAAGTCTTCGACTCCGTCTTCAAGGAATTTTTCTGCAATCGCGGGTTCACGGAAAGCGGAGTTGCCGATTACAGGGATGCCGACATGATCCTTGACGGCCTTTATAAGGTCGTGCCGCCAGCCCTGAGGGAAAGAGCTGGGCTCGACACAGACGGAGCCCGTTTCGTAGATGCCGCAGCTTACGTTAATAACGTCGACTCCAAGCTTTTCGAGTGCCATCGAGATTTTCACGCCGTCCTGAATGTGTATGTAGTCCTCCGTCACGCCTGTTTTGTCAAGGAACTCCTCGACGGAGAGACGCACGCTTATCGGGAAATCGGGTCCGCATTTTGCGCGGATTCCGGCGATTATTTCAGCGATAAAGCGCAGACGGTTTTCAAAGCTGCCGCCGTATTCATCTTCGCGCTTGTTGGTGTAGGGGCTCAAAAACTGATTTATCAGATAGCCGTGCGCCGCGTGGAGCTCAACGCCGTCACAGCCCGCTTTCTGTACCCGCGCCGCGCCGTCAACAAACTGCTGCACAAGTTCCTTGATTTCGGAATTCTCCAGAGCGCGCGTTTCCTGTTTTGAAAACTTGCACATGACCGCAGAGGGTGCAACTACAGGCGCCCCGCCTATCAAATCCGAAATTCCCTCGCGTCCCGGGTGGTGCAGCTGAATAAATATTTTCGCTCCGTGTCTGTGTACCGCTGCGGCGAGTCTTCCCAGCGGTTCAATGTGCCTGTCCTTCGTGACCGAGAGCTGACGCAGAAGTCCGGCGCCGTGCACGTCGTTCACGCGCGTAATTTCGGGGATGATGAGCCCCGCTCCGCCCTCTGCGCGCGCTTCGTAATATGCGATCATTTCATCGGACGGGCTGCCGTCAAGCTCGGCGAGCCCTATGCCCATAGGCGACATCACAAGACGGTTTTTCAGTGTCAGTCTGCCTATTTTGCCTTCGGAAAACATTTTTTCG
>JASDTK010000087.1:0-3415 GCA_041891555.1 Oscillospiraceae bacterium | reverse complement strand
ATTTGCATACCTCCGTATTCGTAATTTCTTCGAGACTTCTCCCGCTTATGTCCGTTTGTCTTTTGCCGATTGTTAAACTTTCAGCAATACAATTATACTAAGCAATTTTTAAAAAAGAAATAGTTGCGCAATACAGAATTCACTTGCTGATTTGTGCGCCGTGCACTATAATATCCTCTGAGGTGAGACTATGCTTTTCAGTGAGCTTATCAGCGCGATTTCGGAAAAAATCCCGTTAAAAACAGTCGGCATATCTGATTCCTTTGATATCAAGGACACCGCTCTTCTGGACGGAGTTCAGGATGATTTCCAAAATGACGTATTGTATATTGGCTATTATGGACAAATACATTCCCGAAAGCTGCCGCCCCACTGCGTGCTGGTCAGCTCAGGTGAGACGGAGTCTCTCTTAAGCACCGGAACCGACCTAGCGCTGACGGAGGAACAGAAGCTGTTTTTTCTCTTTAACCTCGCAAAAGCACTGGTGGATGCTTCCCGAAGCAAGGGGCTTTACGCCGAGCTTATGGACTGCGCCGGTCAGACAAAGAGTGTCACGGCTTTTGTAAATCTCGCGGCATCTAAACTCGGCAATTCCATTGTTCTGCTTGACCGTGACTTCAAGGTTCTGTCCACTTCAAACATCTATCCGATAGACGACCCGCTCTGGGCTTCGAACATCAGGCAGGGCTACTGCAGCTATGAATTTATCAGTGCTGTAAACGATATGGAAATTGTTAAAAACGCGCCCAAAACCTCCGAACCCATAGTTATAACCTGTTACGCCTCTCCGCTCCGCAAGCTCTCGAGCAAGATATATCACGCCGGACATCTGATAGGCTTTGTTATTATGCTCGAAAACGAGAACCCCGTGTCGCCGGAGCATTTTGAGCTGCTGCGCATAGTGTCCGAAGCCGCCGGAGATGTGATTGCAAGATTCGCTCCCTATCTTCTGCCGGACTCGACGCAGTACCAGCGCCTGCTCTATGAAATGGTCATCGGCGCACCCGCGGACAAGCTCGCGCCCTACATAGCAAAGCTTGCCTTTCCCGAAAACTTGAGCGCCGTGCGCATCAGCCAGTCCCGCGACCTGGGGCAGAAGCATTTAAAGGAGCAGATTGCCGCAAAGCTCAAGACACTTTTGCCCGGAACCCAGCTCACCTTCCATGATAACGGCATTGCCGCCCTTTTATCATCCTCCGAGGCTTTCGGGCTGACAGCGGAGCAGACAGAGCTTCTTGACAGCTTCGCAAAAGCCGAGACAGTCTCAATCGGCGTGAGCAACACATTTTTCAAAATTGAGGACTTCGCCCACTACTATTCGCAGGCCTGCCGCGCACTTGAACTTGAAACCCGTCTGCTTTTCGGTTCCCGTGTCTGCAAATATGCGGACTACGCGTTTTTTGACCTTCTCAGTGAAGGAAAAAAGCCAAGCGAGCTTGACGCTTTCTGTCATCCGGCGCTTTCCCTGCTGCGGCGATATGACAGCGAAAACAACACGGAGCTTTTTCGCACTCTTGAGACTTATCTGACCTGCGACTGCAGCATAAAGCTCAGCTCCGAAAAGCTCTTCATTCACCGCAATTCGCTCACCTACCGTCTGAGGCGTATTTTCGAGCTGACGCGAATCGACTTAACCGACAGCGGCACACGTTTTCTGCTGGAAATGTCCTTTCGAATCGGACGCTTCATCAGCAACGAATAGCCGTTTTGAGGAAGTATGAAACTTCTTCCGCAGCTTCTCCACATTATTCCAAGAGGTTAGGCAATGAAAAATACAACCAGAGAAATTCAGCCCGTTCGGAAAATTGACAGCGATTTCATCGCCTTCGCTATACCGTTAATCGAAGAAGGCAGCTTTCTAAGGGCCAAGGATATCCGTCAGCACGGGAATACGACTCGCTTTTCCCACTGCGTATCGGTGGCGTATTACAGTCTGAAAACCGCGGCGCGTCTAAAGATACCTTGCAATGCCCGCAGCCTTGTCAGAGGCGGAATGCTACACGATTATTACTTTTATGACCGGCGGGAAAAGAATATTTCCCAGTTCAAAAACAGCTTCATTCACCCGAAGGCAGCGGTTTTTAACGCTGTGCGCGATTATAACGTAAGCCCTTTGGAGCAAAATATCATTGTCCGGCATATGTTTCCTATAACGCTGATTCCGCCGAAGTACCGCGAAGGTCTTATTGTCTGCATAACAGATAAAATCTGCGGGCTTGCGGAGACCTTCGGTATAAGCAAACTGCCGCTGCCGGACTGCGCTGAGCTTTGGCAGGGGAAAACATCCTCAACGCCGAGAGAATGACGGTTGAAAGCGAGCTCGTGCTCAATGTATGGTAAAGGCTTTACTCTGACTTTGCCGAAGGGGTACATATTTTTTAGTAGCTTTTTTTCCTTCATGGTGTATAATACGATTAGGCAAATGTAATGATGTTCGGTCAACTGTTATGACCTTTAACACATATCAAGGAGGAATGGATATGCGTAAAACAAAAATAATCTGTACTCTCGGTCCTGCGACAGACGACGGCAAGACCCTGAAAACACTGATTCAGAGCGGAATGGACGTCGCCCGCTTTAATTTTTCGCACGGCACTCAGGAGGAGCAGCTCAAAAGGCTCAACGACCTGAAAGCTCTGCGTGAGGAGCTTGGCATACCTGTTGCCGCTCTCATGGACACAAAGGGTCCGGAGCTGCGTCTGGGACTTTTTGAAGGCGGGAGCGCAATGCTCAAAACCGGCAGTGCCTTTACCCTGACGACGGAAGAGTGTCTTGGAAACTCAGAGCGCTCACATGTCAACTACGAGGGCCTGCCCGGAGACGTGAAGCCCGGTGACAGAATACTGCTCGATGACGGCAAAATCTCTCTACTCGTGAAAAAAGTGAGCGGTAAGGAAATTGCCTGTACGGTTGAAAATGACGGCCCCATATCCGACCGCAAGGGAGTGAACGTTCCCGGCGTCGTGCTCACGATGCCCTTTATCAGCAAGAAGGACTACGACGATATCATTTTTGCGGCAAAAGAGGGCTTCGATTTCATCGCCGCCTCCTTCGTCCGTACCGCCGACGACGTCAAGGAGGTGCGCATGCTCCTCAACTGGAACGGCGGAGAGAAAATCAAAATAATCGCGAAAATCGAGTGTCTTCAGGGCCTGCAGAATTTTGACGAAATACTTGAGGCGTCCGACGGCATCATGATAGCCCGCGGCGATTTGGGCGCGGAGCTCCCGCTTGAGGAGGTTCCGGTCATACAAAAGCGGCTGATAAACAAGGTCTACCGCAACGGCAAGCCCGTCATAACCGCGACACAGATGCTTGAATCGATGATAAACTATCCGCGCCCTACCAGAGCCGAGGCGACAGATGTGGCTAACGCTATATACGACGGCACAAGCGCCATCATGCTCTCCGGCGA
>JASDTK010000086.1:20705-30571 GCA_041891555.1 Oscillospiraceae bacterium | reverse complement strand
TTTAATCAATACAAAGGAATTTTCGAAATGGACGAAAAAGCTAGCGAAAAAAAGACTATATTTAGCGGAATCCAGCCTTCGGGGGATTTGACCCTCGGCTCCTATCTCGGAGCTATCAAAAACTGGGTTGAGCTTTCGGATACCTATAACTGCTATTACTGCATAGTCGATATGCACGCAATAACCTCGCGCCAGAATCCCGCCGACCTGCGCCGCCGCACACTGAATCAGCTTGCGCAGTACATCGCCTGCGGACTTGACCCGCAGAAAAACACGATTTTTATCCAGAGCCACGTTCCGGCTCATGCCGAGCTTGCGTGGGTTCTGAACTGTTACACCATGTTCGGAGAGCTTTCACGCATGACACAGTTCAAGGACAAGAGCGCCAAAAACTCGGACAATATAAACGCGGGTCTTTTCACCTATCCCGCACTCATGGCAGCTGACATTCTGCTGTATCAGACAGACCTTGTGCCGGTCGGTGAGGATCAGAAACAGCATGTCGAAATCACGCGCGATATAGCCTTGCGCTTCAACGGTGTCTACGGCGATGTTTTCAGACTTCCTGAGCCGTACATTCCCAAGGTTGGCGCGCGCATCATGAGCCTTACCAGTCCCGAATGTAAGATGTCCAAATCCGACAAGGACCCGGGCGGCTGCATCTATATCATGCAGAAGCCTGACGAAATTATGCGTTCATTCAAACGCGCCATAACAGACAGTGAAACATGTGTGCGCTGCAATCCGTCTGAAAAGCCGGGAGTATCTAATCTGATGCAGATTTATTCTGTAGCGACAGGCAAAAGCTTTTCGGAAATCGAAAGCGAATTCTGCGGCAAGGGCTACGGAGACTTCAAAATGAGCGTGGGCGAATCGGTTGTCGAGCTTCTGCGCCCTATCCGTGAGGAAGCGGAGCGCCTCATTGCGGACAAGACTTATCTTGAGAGCATATACAAGGAGGGCGCGGAAAAGGCATCCCGCGCTTCCGCCAAAACTCTGCGGAAAGTGTACAAAAAAGTCGGATTTGTAGAGAGATAAACTACCCGAGCCGTGCTTTATTTGCACGGAATCCCTTTGCGCAGTGAAAGGAACTTTTTGCCATGTCTTTAGATACAACGCTTGCGATAAGAATACTGGTTACGGTTGCAGTCGGCTTTATTATCAGCTTTGCGGCGACGCCGATAGTCAAAGCCTTCGCTCAGAAGGTCGGGGCTATGGACGTTCCAGGCGAGGCGAGAAGGGTTCACGATCACCCGATACCCCGAATGGGCGGGCTTGCTATTTTCCTCGGTTTTCTTCTGAGCGTGCTTCTATTTGCGGACATTAACCGCCAGATGCAGGGCATTCTTCTCGGCTGCGTAATAATAGTAGCGACAGGTGCAGTCGACGACATCATTTCTCTCAACGCCTGGGTTAAGCTTGCTTTACAAATTCTCGCAGCGGTCGTCGCTGTTCTGCACGGGGTCGAGATCAACGTATTGGCAAACCCGGCCGTTTGGAGCTCCAAGGCATACCTTATTCTCGGCGACCTGTCAATACCCATAACCATACTCTGGATAGTCGGAATAACCAATTCCGTAAATCTCATCGACGGCCTGGACGGACTCGCTGTCGGTGTTTCGACAATCAGCAGCCTGACGATGCTCGTCATCGCGCTTCTGGTTTCGGACGGCAGCGTAGCTATAGTTCTTGCCGCTCTTGCAGGTGCCTGTGTCGGTTTCATGCCCTATAATCTCAATCCCGCGAAGATTTTCATGGGCGATACGGGTGCGCTTCTCCTGGGCTATGTTCTCGCAACCATGTCTATATTAGGTCTTTTCAAATTTTACGCCGTTGTGTCCTTCGCGGTGCCGATACTCGCGGTCGCCGTACCACTCTTTGATACGGTCATTGCCTTCTGCCGCCGCATTCTCAAGGGACAGAGCCCGATGCATCCTGACAGAGGGCATTTCCACCACCGTCTTCTGGACATGGGACTGAGCCAGAAACAGGCCGTTGCCGTGCTCTATAGCATCAGTGCCATACTGGGTCTTGCCGCCGTCGTTATCACGACCAGCGGAGAGATAAAAGCTCTCATTTTAATTCTCGGTTTCTGCCTGTGCGCCTTTTTATGGGCTTTTGTCTACGGCAAGCTGCATCACAACAAAAATGAAGCTTTTTCGGCAAAGAAGGTCGAACCCGTAACCGAGAAAACCGAAAATGGCCTGGAGGACAATAATGAAACCCATTAGAGTAATGTTGGTTTTTGGCACCAGACCCGAAGCCATTAAAATGGCGCCGCTGTACCTTGAGCTTAAACGCAGGCCGGAGTTTGACTGCCTAGCCTGCGTCACCGCGCAACACCGCAAGATGCTGGACGATGTAATGAGCTGCTTCGGAATCTCGCCCGATTATGACCTCGACGTTATGAAAGAGGGTCAGACCCTGTCTTACATTACTAGCAGCGTGCTTAACGGTCTTGGCGAAGTGTTCAAAGAGGCAAAACCGGATCTCGTGCTTGTCCACGGCGATACGACAACAGCGTTCGCGGCGGCACTCGCCGCTTTCTATGAGAAAATACCTGTCGGGCATGTCGAGGCCGGACTTCGCACCTATGACCGCTACTCGCCCTATCCGGAGGAAATGAACCGCAGCCTTATCGGAAACCTTGCGAATATCCACTTTGCCCCCACGGCCCAGAACGCGCGCAACCTGAACAGGGAGAACATAACCGAAAACATATTCATCACCGGCAACACCGTTATCGACGCCATGAAATACACTGTCGGAGACGGCAGCTTTAAAACAGAGGCTCTTTTAAATCTCGATTTCGGCACAAGCCGCGTCATTGCGATGACCTGCCACCGCCGCGAGAACTACGGTGAGCCAATGGAGAGTATTTTTCGCGCTGTCAGGCGCATAGCTGAAACCTTTGACGATGTAATAGTCGTCTATCCCGTGCATCTGAGTCCCTATGTCCGTGAAACCGCAGAAAAACTCCTGAGCGGTGTTCCGAATATCAGCCTTATCGAGCCCCTTGACGCCATGGAAATGCACCGGCTTATGTCCAAAAGCTGCTTTATCATGACGGACAGCGGCGGACTTCAGGAGGAGGCTCCCGCTTTGGGTAAGCCTGTCCTCGTAATGAGATGCGAGACTGAAAGGCCAGAAGCAATCAATGCTGGAACAGCCGAACTTGCCGGCGTCGATGAAGATCGCATATATTCCCTCGCCTGTGAACTTCTTACCGACAAAGCGGTTTATGACCGCATGTCAAAGGCCGTAAATCCTTACGGCGACGGCATAGCCTGCCCTCGAATTGCAGAGGCAATACTTTTCAGCTTTGGCGCGCGCGATAAGCGCCCGGAGGATTTTTGTCCATGAAAAAGGGTGTCATTATCGGAATAATCGTCGCGGTGTTGCTTGCGGCGGCCGCTTTTCTGATTATAACATATTCGCAGAAGGACAGTTCCCATGCAGTCTCTCTGCCCTCACCCGCAACTGAAAGCAGCGGGAGCTTTCTTGGCGGCGGCATTGACCGTATTGAAGTTACTCCTGAGACAGTCAAGACTGCTCTCGGAACTTTGATGCGTCCTGAAAGCTTTACGCGCACCTATACGATAAAATCCGTTTGGACCGGCGGTCAAAGCGAGGAAACCCTAAGCTACTGGCAGTCGGGTGAAAAAGTCAGACTGAGTATTACAGAAAACAAAACTGTCAGGAACATACTCGTTCGCGGAACCGACCTGTATACCTGGTACGACGGATCTTCCGGAGTTTTCAAGTCAAAGCTCGGCGAGAGCAGTGTTGATGAGGAAATTGACAGGTTTTCAAGGCTTATTACCTATGAGGATATAAAGGATGTCCCAGAGGAGAACATTCGCGATGCCTACTACATCGATAAGTCCGGGCAGCCGTGTATATACGTTGAATACAAAAGCGGAACTCTTAATTATGTATATCAACTGTATATCGCAATTGATACGGGCCTTCTGGTATCTGAAAGCAAATATGACGGAGGCAAGCTAATATACTCAATGGAATCCTCTCCCGCTGAGATTTCAACCCCCTCCGACAGTGTCTTTGACGTTCCTTAAAGGAAAAGCATAGCACCTGCTATAAGCAGGAACTCGATATCCTTGCTCTCGCGGTACAGCAGATAAAGAAGCCCTACAAGAATCAGGTCTTCGAGCTCCAGATTGGGTCTCGCAAATTTTGATAATAAACCGCCGAGTATACCGTTGCTCCCCTGGCCGCCTCCAAGACCGCTGAGTATGCCGCTGAGACCGCTGCCCGGTTTGCCGCCTCCGAGTCCGCCCAGTATATTGCCGAGACCGCCGCCGAGGCCGCCGAGTATACTTCCGAGTCCCCCTCCGGTTTTTCCGCCAAGACTGCCGAGTATTTTACCTAAGCCACCGCCGGACCCCGTTTCCGATTTATTACCGAGCTCTCCGAGAAAGCCCTCGAGTCCGTCGAGATTTCCCGACTGACCCGACGGTTTTCTTAATATATCGCTATCCGCGCCGGACTCCAGCAAGGGCTCCTGGGCAATGAAAATACTCGGTTCCGGCAACAACTCATATAGGCCGGTATTACCGATATATCTTTTCATTTTCTACCCTCCCTGATAAGCGGCGACGCTACTCCCACAACACGCATGGCCCTCGCGAACACTATCGCTTTATCGAGCTTTACTCTCCTTTTCTCCGAAAGCCACGGTTTCAATGCGTTAAACAGTTCGCGTTTGTCATTATTGGGATGCATCGCTTCCCCGATGATGTTTTTAACAAAGGGCCCGGACAGTAGCTTCTTGACTGTATCATTGCCAAGCAAAGTCTGCGCCGCCGACGCCAGCCCTGCTATGTCCACTCCCTGCAGCAGATCGTTAAGCGCCGGAGTTCCGTTTGGCGCGGTCTCAGAAGGCGCGGGCTCTTCACCGCCCTCTGTGCTCATGAGCTTGCCGGCCATATCCATGATTTTTTTCATTTCCTCGGGATTTGTAAGTATCCCGTTTATCATACCCTCCAGATCGCTCATAGCCTGACCTCCCCAGTCCTATTTTTTACCGAAATTCTCGCTTATCTTTTTTGCAAGAGATTTGCCCTCCTCGGTCGAAAGAAACTGACCGAGGATACGTTTTACTGTGTCGTTGTCCCCCTCGGCTACAGCTTTCTTGAGCGCGTTTCCGTCCACCATGCTGCCAATTTTTTTGCCCTCGGGCGAATTTACGACTTTGTTAATCTCCCCTGCCTTACCGCCTTTGAGCAGTTCCTTGCTCATTTTGTCAAAACTATTCATACCACGGCACCTCCCGAAGATACTCTTTCAGTTCAGTATATTCAGATTCCCCACAGCGGTTACCTTTGACCTCGATTCCCGCATAGTTCTTATTTTTAAAAGGAGATACTCTCGTGAAGCTCTTGGTTTTCTCCGATTCACACGGTTACCACCTGAAAATGCTCAGCGCAATTGAGCTAAGTAAGCCGGATATGTTAGTACATTTGGGCGACGGCGGCAGGGATGTTTCAAAAATAGAAGCGCAGTTTCCCCAAATTCCGCTCAGAGCGGTTCGTGGAAACTGCGACATGGGCTCCGTCCTGCCGGATACCGATTTTTTTCAGGCCGGAAAAGCAAAAATATTTATTTCTCATGGACATTTGTATGGGGTCAAGGTAACGTTATCGGCGCTTGTAGATGACGCCCGCGTCAGAGGCGCCAACATAGTGATGTTCGGCCACACGCATATTGCTAAATTTGCGATGTCCGGAGGGATATACGTCCTTAATCCGGGCACCTGCGGTCTCGCCGCAAGTCCGAGCTGCGCGGAAGTCATCATAGACGACAAGGGAGAGATTTCCTGCAACTTAATCAGACTTTGAATCGCGCTTTCAGCTTTTCTTTGACAGTGAGCTTTGAGCCTTCCATTTCGGAAAGCTCATCCTCATTCAGCATCCGCGGGATAAAGGCTCCGGCGACCCCGCCTCTGCCCTCTCCGCGCCTTTTTATATAGAATGCGGCTATTACCGAAAATACAGATGCTCCGACAAGATTTACAAACATGTCCTCCATTGTATCGTTCAGTCCGACGTCGATATACCCGTTAATGGTCAAATCGGCGGGCTGTCCATTCATTGTTCCCTTAATTTCGGTAGCCGTTATACGACTGATTTTTACAGGGC
The DNA here is from genome assembly GCA_041891555.1 of Oscillospiraceae bacterium. Taxonomy (GTDB): domain Bacteria; phylum Bacillota; class Clostridia; order Oscillospirales; family Oscillospiraceae; genus UBA2658. The sequence continues at coordinate 24,413 of JASDTK010000086.1, read as the reverse complement.
TTTGCCGTGATGGATCCAGCTCATACGAGTTTATTGAGCTTACAATCGTGTCTTTCTGCATATCGAAGCCCATGTATCTGTCTAGTGAATACTCGGTAAATTCCCACAGCACTCCAATCGTCATTGAAAAGCAGAACGCCACGAAAGCTACGAAAAACGGAGCCATACTGAAGCTAATTTTCGGACTTTTATTGAACACGTCAATGAGCGCTACGCCAATCGCCGCCATCAGAAAGCCGTTCAGAGTGTGGAGCATGACGTCCCACAGCTGTATTTTATTAAAAAGCTCGCCGATTTCTCCCAAAATCTCGCCCGCGAAGATAAACAGCAGTACAATTATTTCAAGCGCGGATGGCAGTTCGATACGGAGCTTTTTTTCAACGAATGAGGGAACCATAAACTCTATAAGAGCCAGCGCGCAGTAAAACACCTGATCCCATCTGCCCAGAATTATCGCGCGGATAAGAATAGCAATGACTAGCAGGCGCAAAACCACATAGACGATTGTCGTTATTCTTTCGCTTTTTACCGTCTTGTTTTCAAGCTTCAACCTAGTTTCCCTCTCTTTCTCTCGGCGCTGTGAGTGTCGGAAAACGGGATGATTTGAATCGGCATCTCTATCCGATGTCTGTATTTGAAGCCGGGTTCGTCGCTGGGGTTGTAGATGGTGTGGGGGAAGCTGAGGACGTCTGCCTGAATACCGCATAGATCGTATGGTCGTCGGTCACCTTTGTAAAAGTGTAGTTGGAAGGCGCTCCAATGCTTGTTCCGTCGACCTTGACTTCAAAAATTTCATAGCCGTCGTCGGGAGTAATAGTGAACACCTGATCCTCGCCGTCCGCGACCGCAACAGCGCCCTTGGGGCTGATGCTGCCGCCCTTGCCCGCTGTCACGCTGATTGTGTGAGCTTCAGGAGACGGAGAAGGCTCTAATCCTTTTGAAACGGTAACAGTAACAGTGTCGCCCTTTTCAAGCTTCGCGCCCTGCATAGGCGTCTGCGTTACGACGATGCCGATGTCCTCATCGCTGAAGGCATCCTCGCCGCGGGCTATCTTAAGACCCATATCTGTAAGAATCTGCTTTGCCTGATCATATGTTTTCTTCGTCAGTGTCGGCACTTCTATGTAGTCCCCGTTTCCGGAAGAGGACGCCGGTGCCTTGCCCGACGAAACCGTGATAGTTACTTTATCGCCTTTCTTGACTTTTTTGTCTTCCTTTATGCTCTGCTTTATAACGATACCGGCTGCCTCAGTGCTGTCCGCCTTCTCTACGGTAACCTCGAGCTCCAGCCCATCATGAAGCACCGTCATAGCGGAGTCCTCTGGCATTCCGACGACGTTCTGCATTACGTTTTTGTCATCACTACTTCCCGTAAAATCAAACAGCCCGCCCATGAAAGAAAGCACAAGCGTCAAAACCGCAAGCAGAGCTACAGCAGAGACTATAAGGTTATTCCTCCGCATCTTTTTCGCCTTAGCTTCTCGGTCTGACTGAGCCTTTTCGGCAGCAGTACGCGAAACCTCGGGCTTTGTTGTCTGTCGTACGGGACGCTGTGGGACGGGACGATGCACCATCGGCGCCTCTTTATCCAAGTTCTGAGGTCGCGTGATTTTCGCGGTGTCCTGCTCTTCGGTCAGTTTCCATACGCGGGTGTTGAACAGCTCGTCGTTATCGGCGTTGAAAATGTCCCGTGTTGCGCGGCCAGCTTCACTGCGGCCCGGGTTTGTTTCAATCGAGCGAAGTATTTTTGTGTCGTCAATACTGGTATCGGTGCTCATAGCCCATTCGAGCTTTTTATCCTCTTCAGGCAATATATAATACACCGCTCCGCAATTCGGGCATTCGCCCAAAGAAGCGTCTATCTCAGCTCCGCATTTTTTGCAGATGATTGTCCGCATAACTTTAAACCTCCTGATGACGGCATGAACTTACACCAAACCGCCGTAATCTGTATTTTATCACATACCTGTGTATTTTTCAAACATCTATTATCAGACAGTGATTCTCAAAGCGTGCTATTTGCGTTATAATTAATAAACGCAGAATTTCTCCCTGAGTTTCACCCGAGAAAGGCTTTTTATCATGAAAACAGCTCTGGTAACCGGCGCTTCAAGAGGAATCGGCGAGGCAATCGCCCGCTCTCTTTCAAAGGATGGTTTTAAAGTCTATATAAACTACCTGTCGAGCCGCGAGAAGGCTCTCGCTCTCGCGCAGGAAATCGGCGGAATCGCCGTCAAAGCAGATGTTTCGGACCTTAGTCAGGTTCGCTCGATGTATGACGAAACAGGCGGGCCAAATGTTCTCGTCTGCAACGCTGGAATCTCTGAATACGGGCTTTTTTCGGACATTTCTCCGGAAAAATGGCGCAGAATCTTCGCCGTAAATGTGGACGGAGTGTATAATTGTATTAAGTGCGCCCTGCCGTCAATGGTGTCCCGAAAGGAAGGCTCGATTATTACGGTCTCCTCCGTCTGGGGGGTTCACGGTGCCTCGTGCGAAGCGGCTTATTCCGCCACCAAGGCCGCTGTCATAGGACTCTCGAAATCACTCGCCAAGGAGCTCGGCCCGTCGGGAATCAGAGTCAACTGCATAGCGCCGGGTGTAATTGAAACGGACATGCTGTCCGGCTTTTCGGATGAGGACAAAAGACGGCTGATAGATTCGACCCCGCTCTGCCGTCTCGGAAAACCTTCGGAGGTCGCGGAGCTTGTGTCCTTCCTTGCTTCCGACAAATCAAGCTTTGTAACGGGGCAGGTTTTCGGAGTGGACGGCGGTTTTGCGCTGTAATATAATACTATTTAAGGCGGTTTTAAGCCGCCTTTTTTCTATATTTGCCGAGGAAACCCGTTCCGGTTTTCTCAGCAAATGCTATTTTACAAAGAGCTCGGACACTTTTTTAATGTAGTTCGGAAGCGCACCCTCAAAATCGACGCCGTTTCTGCGCGGCGTTCCCCTCATGACCGTGCGCTCTATGCTCTCGTTTACGAGCGAAACCGCCGTTTCGACGGCGTCTTTCAAGTCCGCTCCGCGCAGCAGCAGCGCCGAAAAGGCTGAAGCAAACAAATCTCCTGTTCCGCAAAAGACTCCTTCTTTTGCTTCTCCCGAAGAAAAACAGCTCTCTCCCGATTTGGTGTCCACCGCGTAAACTCCGACCTGCCTTTTATCCGGGCAGACGCCAGTTATGGCGATTATACCGCCGCATAGCTTCGCAAGCCCCTCCACAAGAGCTTCTATATAGACGCGTTCATGCGGAGCTTCTCTATAGGGCAGTCCCGTCAGGAGCGCCGCCTCGGTTATATTGGGCGTAATTATATGCGCTTTTCCGCATAGCCGTCTGAATGCAAGACACATGTCATGTCCCAGCTTGCTGTAATAACTGCCGTTGTCGGCCATTACGGGGTCAACGATGACTTTTGTACTTTCGTCTGAAATAAGCTCTATGACTTTTTCGAGAAGTTCCTCCTGCCCTGACGACGCGAGATATCCCGAATAGATGCCGTCAAACACTATCCCTTCTTCCTTCCAATGCCGCGCAATGGGAAGCAGCTCCTCGGATAGGTCGCGGAAAGCATAGTTGTAAAATCCGCCTGTGTGCGTGGATAAAAGCGCAGTAGGCAAAGCGGCACATTCGACTCCGGATGCCGAAATCACCGGCAGCGCAACCGTGAGCGAGCATTTTCCGACGCCCGAAATGTCATGTATCGCCGC
>JASDTK010000086.1:20284-20695 GCA_041891555.1 Oscillospiraceae bacterium | reverse complement strand
TTCCATAGTATCCCCTGTTGATTTCTTTATTCGGTCATTTCTTTTGCAAAAATTTCAGTCAGGCGTATAAGCACCCTCGCAATCTTTTCCATTGAGTCGAGCGAGCAGTATTCGAACGGCCCATGAAAATTGAGCCCTCCGGTGCAGAGATTGGGGCAAGGCAGCCCCATGTAGGAAAGCCTTGCGCCGTCCGTGCCTCCGCGTATCGGGGATATCTCCGGCGTAACGCCCTCAGCTTTCATGGCTTTTTCTGCCAGTTCGATAAGCTTTATGTGCGGCAGTATCTGTTCCCGCATATTGAAATACTGGTCGTGTGTCACGACCTGAACGGTATTTTTTCCGTATTTGTTGTTGATAAACTCGCCGACAGAGCTGATGAAGCGCTTGCGAGCCTCGAACTTTTCCTTATCG
>JASDTK010000086.1:17715-20274 GCA_041891555.1 Oscillospiraceae bacterium | reverse complement strand
CATAAAGTGCAGATGGAAAAAGCCCTCGTAGTCCTCTGTATGAGAAGGGGTTTCAGACTGCGGCATCAGGGACGCAAACTCCGCCGCGACCAGCGCAGCGTTTATCATTTTGTCCTTTGCGGCGCCCGGATGAATGCTCCTCCCCTGCACGAAAACGCCCGCGTTGGCGCCGTTAAAATTCTCAAACTCGAGCTCTCCGATATCTCCACCGTCTACTGTAAAGGCAAAGTCTGCGCCGAAATCATCAACGTCAAATTTATCCGAACCTTTTCCTATTTCCTCATCCGGCGTGAAACCGACGCAGATTTTTCCGTGAGGGAGACCGGGATGCGCGACAAGGTATTCAATCAGCGCCATTATTTCCGCTATTCCGGCCTTATCGTCCGCCCCCAGCAGAGTTGTTCCGTCAGTTACAATAAGCGTTTCGCCCTTATGTTTTTTGAGGCTGTCAAACTCTTTTGGATCGAGCTTAAGGTTCTTCTTTTCATTCAGAAGTATTACTCCGCCGTCGTAGTTTTCGACGATTCGCGGTTTTATGTTTTCAGCGGGCGCGTCGGGCGAGGTGTCCAAGTGCGCGATAAAGCCCAGCGCGGGAACTTTCGCTTCACCCATATTAGAGGGCAAATGCGCCATCACATAGCCATATTCGCTCACCCTTACATTTTCCGCGCCTAAATTAAGCAGTTCTTTTTCGAGAAGCCGCGCCAGCCTCCATTGCTTATCGCTGCTTGGCGTCGTTTCAGAGTCTTCGCTGGACTGTGTGTCATAACTAACATAATTTAAAAAACGTTCCTTTAGCGTCATTCTTAATTCATCCTTGCCCCGCCCTGTTATGTACTTTGCAGTCATATGCGGTAATTTTTAGTCGCTTATATTCATTATAACACCAGACGCGAGTTTTTGAAGCATTATTTGCCTTCTTCCAAACAAAAAGAAAGGACTTCTCATTTATCCGAGAAGCCCTCTTTAAAAAAGAAAGATTTACCTTGGGGGAAGATAGTCGCAGGGATTTACACTCTGTCCGTCAAGCGTCATTTTCAGACAGAGATGCGGGTTGTCCTTTGTTTCTCCGGGAGCAGTCGCACCGACGGCGCCGATAATCTCACCGGTCATTACGTTGTCGCCCTCGTATACGGTGGGAACGGAAGCAAGGTTAGAATAAATACTCCTGATTCCGCCCGCGTGTTCGATGATAACCGTCATTCCGCCCATGTCGTCCTGATAGACTTTCTCTACCTGTCCGGCACATACCGCAAGCACCTGTGTTCCGAGAGGAGCCGAGATGTCAACGCCGTCATGCGTACGCCAATCGCCCATCTTTTCGTTGTAGATGAGCGCCGTTACGGAATACGGCATATCGATGTCACCTGCGAGCGGCCAGATATACTGAGCGGAAACCGCAGTATCTGTCTGCTGCTCGGTCCAGTTGCCGGTTTCCTCGTTCCGTGTGGCGTTTTCCAGACTTTCGTCCAGAACAGCGTCTTCATCGGTATCGGGCACCTCTGCCACTTCCGGGGGATTCGCCATTTCGGATTCATCGTTTAACGGCCCTATGGCCTCCGAATAACCGCTGTTTACTCCTGACGTTTCTTCTACATCGTTCCCGTTCCCGCGAAACAGCATATAGGCGGAAACGCCTATGACCGCAACGCAGAGGAAAAGGACTATGTAGAAGCCCTTTCCGGAAAAGAATGCTTCCAGCTTTTCGCCTAAGCTCTTTTTATCAGCCATTTTATTACCTCCTGAATAGAAAAATGGTGTTTCTGCAGATATTTTTACCAGCAGAAACACCATTTATACGTTTATTTAGTAATTTTTTCTAAGGGAGGTTTATTTTGCCTTGATGCTGTAGAAAGCTTCGTTTCCGGGATACTTCGCGACATCAAAAAGCTCGTCTTCAATGCGCAGAAGCTGATTGTATTTTGCGACGCGGTCAATGCGGCTGGGGGCGCCGGTTTTAATCTGGCCCGCGTTCAGCGCAACGGAGATATCCGCAATCGTCGTATCCTCAGTCTCGCCCGAGCGGTGGGATACGATGGTCGTATATCCAGCCCTGTGAGCCATCTGAATAGTGTCAAGAGTTTCCGTAAGCGTGCCTATCTGGTTTAGCTTTATGAGTATCGCGTTTGCAACGCCCATATCGATGCCCTTTCTGAGCCTCTCAGAGTTTGTAACGAACAGATCGTCCCCGACTATCTGTATCCTGTGACCGAGAGCCTTGGTCATCATGGCCCAGCCTTCCCAGTCCTCTTCCGCCATACCGTCCTCAATTGAGATAATCGGGTACTTGTCGCAAAAGTCGACCCACATGTCAACCATCTGCTGACGGGTCATAATTGTACCGCGCTTCGGCAGATGATAGCAGCCGTCCTTTTCGTCAAACCACTCGGAAACCGCGGGATCCATTGCAATCTTGAAATCAAAGCCGGGCTTGTAGCCGGCCTTTTCGACAGCTTCGACAAGCGCTTTCAAAGCGTCCTCGTCGCTGGCCAAATCGGGGGCATAGCCGCCCTCGTCGCCGACACCGTGGGCGCGCTGCTGCGCGACCGCGAGACGCGC
>JASDTK010000086.1:0-17705 GCA_041891555.1 Oscillospiraceae bacterium | reverse complement strand
GAACACCTCCGCGCACATACGGAGCGCTTCACGGAAGTTGGGAGCCGATACGGGCATAATCATGAATTCCTGAATGTCCACACTGTTCGAGGCATGTGCGCCGCCGTTCAAGACGTTCATCATCGGAACTGGCAAAGTCTTGGCGTTCACGCCACCTATATAGGTGTACAGGCTCATGCCGAGAGCGTCCGCCGCAGCGTGCGCACAGGCTAGAGATACGCCCAGAATCGCGTTCGCGCCGAGGCGTGTCTTGTTCTTTGTGCCGTCAAGCTCAATGAGGAGCTTGTCGATGGAGGGCTGGTCGAGCGCGTTCAAGCCGAGCATGACCTCGGCTATCTCGCCGTTGACGTTTTCGACCGCCTTCAGTACTCCCTTGCCGAGATAGCGACTCTTGTCGCCATCACGTAGCTCGCAGGCCTCAAAGGCTCCGGTCGACGCGCCGGAGGGAACCGCCGCTCTGCCGATAGTTCCGTCATCAAGAGTTACCTCTACCTCAAGGGTAGGATTGCCTCTGGAGTCCAGTATCTCGCGGGCTTGAACGTCGACTATTTCAAGATAGGTTTTTGATAGCATAGTTGTTTCTCCCTTATCAAAATTTTGGTCAAGGCACGCCGTATTATAAAATACAGCCGGAAATGGTTAAAAAATGAGGAGAATTGAACCACCTTACGGTATTGTGTTCAATTCTCCTCACCTTATCCTATTATTTCTTTAAAGCTTCGGCAACTGCGACCGCGACCGCAACAGTCGCGCCGACCATCGGGTTATTGCCCATGCCGAGGAAGCCCATCATTTCCACGTGCGCCGGAACTGAACTGGAGCCGGCGAACTGCGCGTCCGAGTGCATTCTGCCCATTGTGTCCGTCATACCATAGGAGGCGGGGCCCGCCGCCATATTATCCGGATGCAGAGTACGGCCTGTGCCGCCGCCGGACGCGACGGAGAAATATTTCTTGCCCTGTTCCACGCATTCCTTTTTATATGTGCCCGCAACGGGATGCTGGAAGCGCGTCGGATTTGTGGAGTTTCCGGTAATGGAAACGTCCACGCCCTCCATGTGCATGATAGCCACGCCCTCGCGCACATCGTCGGCCCCGTAGCAGCGAACCTGAGCGCGCTCTCCCTTGGAGTAGGCGATCTCGCGCACAATCTTGACTTCGCCAGTGTAGTAGTCAAACTGAGTCTGGACATAGGTGAAGCCGTTGATGCGGGATATAATCTGAGCCGCGTCCTTGCCGAGACCGTTCAGTATGACGCGCAGAGGCGCCTTGCGGGCCTTGTTCGCGTTCTTGACTATGCCGATTGCGCCTTCAGCCGCCGCAAAGCTCTCGTGTCCCGCAAGGAACGCGAAGCACTTGGTCTCGTCGCGAAGTAGCATTGCGCCGAGGTTGCCGTGTCCCAAACCGACCTTGCGGTCATCCGCTACGCTTCCTGGAATGCAGAAGCTCTGGAGACCGATGCCTATGGCTTCGGCCGCCTCAGCCGCCGTTTTAACGTTCTTCCTGATTGCAATTGCGCTTCCGACAATATAGGCCCAGCCCGCGTTTTCAAAGGCGATGGGCTGAATGGATTTAACGATGTCGTAGGGGGTCACTCCAGCCTTGTCGCAAATTTCTTTCGCTTCCTCGACCGATGAAATGCCGTATTCTTTAAGTACGCCGTTAATTTTATCTATGCGGCGCTCATAGCTTTCAAACAGTGCCATATGTGTTCCTCCTTATTCGTGACGCGGGTCGATATACTTCGCGCCTTCGGAGAAGCGGCCGTATGTACCCTTTGCTTTTTCGAGCGCCGCGTTCGCGTCCTCGCCCTTTTTGATGGCGTCCATCATCTTGCCGAGGCTGATGAACTCATAGCCTATTATTTCATTGTTCTCGTCGAGTGCAATTCGGTTTACATAACCTTCTGTCAGTTCGAGATAGCGGGCACCCTTAGCCTTCGTGCCGTACATAGTTCCGATGCTGCTTCTCAGGCCCTTGCCAAGATCCTCAAGCCCGGCTCCGATGGGCAGGCCGCCCTCCGAAAAGGCCGTCTGGCTGCGTCCGTACACTATCTGTAAGAACAGCTCGCGCATTGCCACGTTGATGGCGTCGCAGACAAGGTCCGTGTTGAGAGCTTCGAGAATCGTCTTTCCGGGCAGTATCTCCGAGGCCATAGCTGCGGAATGAGTCATTCCGGTGCAGCCAAGAGTTTCCACAAGAGCTTCCTCGATTATGCCGTCCTTGACGTTCAGGGTCAACTTGCAGGCGCCCTGTTGTGGCGCGCACCAGCCCACGCCGTGCGTAAGTCCTGAAATGTCCTTGATTTCCTTTGCCTGTACCCATTTACCCTCTTCTGGTATGGGAGCCGGGCGGTGGTATGCGCCCTTGGTAACAGGGCACATATGCTGTACTTCGGTTGAATAAATCATATATTTGCTCCTATCGGTGAAATTTAGGTTTATTTTTTTTCGATCAGGCTCACGCCTGTCATTTTCTCGGGTTTCGCTATGCCCATGAGTTCAAGCATTGTCGGGGCGATATCCGCGAGACGTCCGCTCTTCAGCTTCACATCGGCGCCGCAAATGATAAACGGAACAGGGTTCGTGGTATGCGCAGTATGTGGTTCTCCGTTTTCGAACATGCAGTCGGCATTGCCGTGGTCGGCGGTAATTATAATTACCCCGCCCATGTCGCGCACCGCCGCCGCTATGCGTCCGACGCAGGCGTCAACCGTTTCGACCGCCTTGACTGCCGCCGCCATTACGCCTGTGTGGCCGACCATGTCGCAGTTTGCGAGGTTGCAGATGATAACGTCGTACTTTCCGCTGCGGATTGCATCGGCGCACTTATCGGTGACTTCGTTTGCGCTCATCTCCGGTATCAGGTCGTAAGTCGGGAACTCTCTGGGCGAAGGCACAAGTATTCTGTCCTCGCCGGGATAGGTCTTTTCGACTCCGCCGTTAAAAAAGAACGTGACATGAGCATACTTTTCTGTCTCCGCGATACGCAGCTGCGTAAGTCCGAGATCTGAAATATACTCTCCGAAGGTATCTTCAATCTCCTCGGGCGGAAACGCGACGGGCAGCTTTTTCAGCTTTTCATCGTAACGCGCCGTGCAGACATAGTGCAGCGGGAAAAGGCCGTTTCTGCGCTCAAACCCGTCGAAATCCTCGCTCGTCAGCGCATAGCTTATTTCTCTTGCTCTGTCTGGGCGGTAGTTGAAGAAGATTACGCCGTCGCCGGAAGATATCTTCCCGTCGCAGCAGACAACGGGCTCGACAAATTCATCCGTAACGCCCTTTGCGTAGCTCTCCTCAATCGCGGCAACAGGGTCGGGGTTCTGTATACCCTCGCCGTAAACCATTGCGTCGTAGCCCTTTTCGACTCTGTCCCAATGCTTGTCTCTGTCCATGACATAGAACCTGCCCTGAACAGTCGCAACCTTGCCGATTCCAAGCTCCCCGCACTTAGCTACAAGCTCGCGCATGAAGTCCGCGCCGGAGGTCGGAGGAACGTCGCGCCCATCGAGAAATGCGTGAATAAAGACTTTTGGAACTCCCCTGCGCTTTGCCATTTCCATAAGCGCAAACAGATGAGTTATGTGGCTGTGTACGCCGCCGGTCGATAACAGTCCCATGAGGTGCAGCGCGCTGTTTTCCTTTACGCAGGCATCCATCGCATCAATATAGACTTTATTATCAAAGAAAGTACCGTCTTTGATTTTGCCTGAGATAAGCGGAAGAATCTGATAAACAACTCGTCCCGCTCCGATATTGGTGTGACCCACTTCGCTGTTTCCAATCTGTCCCTCCGGCAAGCCGACATCGAGTCCCGAAGCCTCAAGCGTGGTGTTCGGGCATTCGCTGAACATTTTGTCAAGGACCGGGGTATAGGCTTTCGAAACAGCGTTATACTCACAGGGAGCGGCAAGGCCCAAGCCATCCAAAATCAGGAGGGCTGTGGGAATTTTTTTCATAGTGTTATTCCTCCCCGGTGACTTCCGCCACCGCGCCAATAATCTGCGCAAAGTCCTGAGGTTTCAGAGAAGCGCCGCCGATAAGCCCGCCGTCGATATCGGGCATTGAAAGCAGCTCTTTAGCGTTTTTCGGGTTCATTGAGCCTCCGTAGAGTATGCTGATGCTCCGCGCCACTCTGGCTCCGCGTTTTTCGCGGATGACGGAGCGTATGCCCTCGCAGACATCCTGCGCCTCCTGCGGAGTTGCGGTCTTGCCTGTGCCAATAGCCCAGATAGGTTCATAGGCTATGACAATCTGACGCTCCTTGCTCTCGGGGATATAGGACAGCGCTGCGAGCACCTGATAGCTAATATATTCCATTGTAAGAGAACGTTCCCTCTGCTCAAGTGATTCTCCGACGCAGATAATGGGGCTAATCCCCTTTTCCAGAAGCGCCAGAGCCTTTTGTCCTACAGTGAAGTCGGTATCGCCGTGATACTGCCTGCATTCGCTGTGACCGACCGTGGCGTAGTGAACGCTTAGATCGGCGAGCATATCCGCCGAAACTTCGCCCGTAAAAGCGCCCTTATCGTGTATGCTCACATCCTGTGCTCCGAAAGAAATGCGGTTGTCCTTGAGAGTACGGCGAAGCGTTGAGATATGCGTGAAAGGAACCAGAAGCGCTACCTCGCAGGTCTTAGTCTTTGGAAGAAGCGTGCGGAGCTCCTCGGCAAAGGGTTTCACCTCTGAGGGAACGAGATTCATTTTCCAGTTTCCCGCAATAATGGTCTTGCGGTATTTTTTGTTCATATTATCCTCCTGTAAGCGCTGAAGCGCAAATTGTAGTCCTTTATATTTATTTATCGAGCAGGCAGGCAATGCCCGGCAGTTCGCGCCCCTCAAGGAATTCGAGCGAGGCTCCGCCGCCTGTTGAAATGTGGGTTATTTTGTCCGCAAAACCCATTTGCTCAGCCGCAGCCGCGCTGTCCCCGCCGCCGATTATCGTAACGGCTCCGGAATCCGCCATCGCCTTAGCCATGCTCTTGGTTCCGTCGGCAAACGCGGGGAACTCGAACACGCCCATGGGTCCGTTCCAGACTATTGTGCCCGCGCCCTTAATCGCGTCCGAAAACAGGGCTATTGTCTTTGTTCCGATGTCCATGCCCTGCCAATCGTCGGGAATATCGTCCACGCTGACAATTTTCTTTTGGCAGTCGGCGGCAAAGCGGTCGCCGATTGCGACGTCCACGGGCAGAAGCAGCTTCACGCCCTTGGCCTTTGCCTTCTCCATGACTTCGCCGGCCAGAGCAATCTTGTCCTCCTCGAGAAGGGACTGTCCTATGTTCTTGCCGAGAGCCTTCAGGAAGGTATATGCCATACCGCCGCCGATGATTAGCGTGTCGGCTTTGTCGATGAGGTTTGTAAGGACTCCTATCTTATCCGAAACCTTGGCGCCGCCGAGAACCGCTACGAAGGGTCTTTTCGGATCGTCGAGAGCGCCGCCCATAATGGCGAGCTCTTTTTCCACAAGGAAGCCCGCGTACGCCGGAAGGTAGGCCGCTATGCCCGCCGTTGAGGCATGGGCGCGGTGAACTGTTCCAAAAGCGTCCGAAACATAGATTTCACCGAGAGCCGCAAGCTTCTTTGCAAGCTCGGGGTCGTTCTTTTCCTCGCCCGGATCAAATCGCAGGTTCTCCAGAAGCAGGAGCTCGCCGTCCTTAAGCCCGTTTGCGAGCTTAACAGATTCCTCCCCCGCAACGTCGTGCGCGAAAGCTACCGGCATTTTCAGAAGCTCAGTAAGACGCCTTGCTACAGGCTCAAGGCTCAGTTCCTGCTTGAATCCGCCCTTGGGCTTGCCCAGATGTGAGCAGGCAATGACCTTCGCGCCGTTTTTCAGCAAATATTCTATCGTGGGGAGCGATGCGACGATACGCTTGTCGCTCGTAATCTCACCTGTTTCCTTGCTCAGCGGCACGTTGAAATCGCAGCGCAGGAGAACCTTTTTACCTTTGACATCCGCATCTTTGACCGATTTCTTGTTGTAATTCATAATAAACCTCCCTATAATAGTTTTATTCTTTCTCTTTAAACTGTTTCTTCCGCCGCCATCGAGCCTTCGCCGCACAAGCCGGGAAAGCCCTGCTGGCGCAGCGCCTCATAGCAGATGATTGCCACGCTGTTTGACAGGTTGAGGCTTCGAACGGCGTCCTTCATCGGAATGCGTATACAGCGCTCCCTGTATCTCTCGCGGAGGTATTCGGGGAGCCCCGCCGTCTCCTTGCCGAACATAAGCTTAACATCGCCGCTTAAATCGGCGCTGTCATAGCTTTTCGGTGCCTTGGTCGTTGCAAGCCAAAGATTTTCGTCGCCGTTCATCTTAAAAAACTCGTCCAGATTTTTGTAGACTCTGACGTCGAGAAACTGCCAGTAATCCAGCCCCGCCCTTTTCAGAGCCTTATCTGAAATGTCGAAGCCCAGCGGCTCAATGAGGTGAAGTCTTGCTCCCGTGACCGCGCAGGTTCGGGAGATATTGCCGGTGTTTGAGGGTATCTCCGGCTCCACCAGAATAATGTCGATCATGGCTATGCCTCTTAAATCAGCTTGTAATGACGTTTATAATGTCTCGAACCATATTGTATTCCTGTTTTGGTAAAATTTCAATACAAAAATGGGAAAATTATTGACAATCAGGTTAGAATCTTTCTGTTTGCGAAACTTTTTTAACTAAAGACAATAATTCATGTCTCTCACGATATGCGGTCCTCTTAGCTTGCAATCGGTATAAGCCTGCATTATAATAGTATATACTGGCAAACGGTGCTTACGCATACCGTTTGGCATGATTCTAAAATATCATAAACAAATTCTACAGAGGGTGAACAGCTTGGATACATTTAAAAACGAATTTCGAGGCAGCACACTTTATATCGTCGTGCCCTGTTATAACGAGGAGGAAGCTCTTCCCGAAACTTCAAAGCGGCTGCACGAAAAAATGCACACGCTCATTAATAACGGAACGATTTCGGAAGAAAGCCGCGTCCTGCTCGTAAACGACGGCTCGAAGGACAGAACCTGGCAGCTTATTAAATCGCTGCATGAAGCGGACAAGCTTTTCTGCGGAGTCTGCCTGAGCCGCAACCGCGGACATCAGAACGCGCTGCTTGCGGGACTCATGACCGCAAAGGACAGAGCGGATGTTACGATTTCAATGGACGCGGATCTTCAGGACGATATAAACGCAGTCGACGAAATGCTTGAAAAATACTACGCGGGCTGTGAAATAGTATACGGCGTGCGCTGTTCGCGGGAAAAGGACAGCTTCTTTAAGCGTTTTACCGCGGAGGGTTATTACAAGCTTCTGGACAAGCTCGGCGGAGAACTTGTTTATAACCATGCGGATTACCGTCTGATGAGCAAAACCGCCCTTGAGGCGCTCTCAAAATACGGCGAGGTAAATCTCTTCCTGCGCGGTATAGTTCCGATGCTGGGCTATAAAACGGACGTTGTGGAATACGAGCGCGGCGAGCGCATTGCCGGAGAGAGCAAGTATCCGCTTAAGAAAATGCTGAGTCTGGCTTCAGAGGGCGTCACCTCGCTCAGCACAAAGCCTCTTCGCGCGATACTCTGGACCGGAGTCGGAACTCTCTTCGCTGATTTCGTACTTCTGCTTGTATTCGTCATTCAGGCAATCGCGGGTGTGCCGTTCTCCGGCGTTAAAACGCTGCTGCTTATTGTCCTTATGATGGGCGGGCTTATACTCACGGGTATCGGAATTGTGGGCGAGTATGTCGGCAAGATATATCTTGAAACGAAGCACAGGCCCTCCTTCATCATAGAGAGCATAGTTGAATAATAGAAGAACCGCAGAACAAATTTTGTCCTGCGGTTCTTTTTTATTCAGTTTATTTCAGTTTGAACGCTCCGAATATATAGGTCAATTCCCCAAGCACCTTTCCGGATGAGTCAACTATTTTCCATGTGTACGCGTCTTTCGATTCTGCATCTTTGAAAGTGACCGGTACACAGTCTTCGCCGTTATACCAGAAAGCCATAACTTTTTCTATTTCGCTCTTTTTCATTATATATGGCTTCTCTTTTGTCATTGGCAAAACGTTCGGAACGACCTTCATATCATTGATGGCGCTTATAGCTCCAACAATTGACCACGAGCTGGATGTCACCCCCGAATCGTGCTCGTGGTAATAGAGATTTCCGTCCGTGACATAGCTTGGGTCAACGTTTATAAGCCAAACTTTATCGCTTTCCTTGAAATTTTCATCTCTGAACGCCTCCCCTGCCGCCGAAGCAATCTTCGTGTCGGCCAGCGTCGTTTCTCGGTAATCGTGCAGTTCGCTCACTGAAGCGATACAGCACAGCAGCGCAAGCGCTGCGACAATTACGTTCTCCGCCGCCTTGCCGGACTTCAGCCTACCGAAAATAAGGTCAAACAGCGCGTCAAAAATCAGCGCAAGCCCGCAGAATGAGGTAAGTGCGTTTCGCATACCGAACCACGGAGATTTGAGAATGAAGAATAAAACGAGCGGCGCAAGCGTGAGCAGCAGTCCGGAAAAGAGTTCCGCGAAAAAGCTGATGTTATCACGCCGTGATTCTTTCACAAGCAAATAGAACGCAAAACACAGCGCGGGCACCACCAGCACATAGAGCGCATTCGGTTCCGAAATCAGGAGCTTCAGCCCTCGAAGCAGACCCTTACCGAGTGTCGCTCCGGAACCGCTGATAAAAACCTCTCTCAGCTGTTTTAGGAGTGGTATAAAAACTTCGCTGTAGTATTTATCCTGCCACGGCAGGAAGAGTGTCGCTCTCTCTCCATAAACGCCCGTCGGCATTAGCTCTGTAATGATAAGGTAAACCGCCGCATTAGCAAACATGAAAAAGCCCCATGTTGCGCGGCTTCTTCCGCGGCCTTTAACGTTCAGGAGCATAATAACAAGCGTCAAAGCTCCTGAAAATAGGACAACCTGTTCGTAAAAACAAAACGCGATGAATTGCAGTGCGGCAAAAATAATAAGATTACGCTTTCGCCCTTCGCCGCACCACAGGTCAAAGTAGTAAGCGGAGAGCGAGGCAAAAAACATTCCGACAACGATCCGCGAGGATGCGGAGACCCAATAGCTCCCCTCAAAGCACAGCGGTAAAAGGGCAAAAATCACAAAAAAGAGGTAGCCCGTTCCAAAGTGTTTTGAAAAAACCTTATGAAGAAAAACCGCCGAAGCGGCATACATTGCCGAGATGACCGCGACCGCCGCAATCATGCATCCATAAAAGCGTGACCATATAAAAAGGTCGCAAAGCCCCGCCAAAGGACGCGCGGAGAGCATACCAAGGCTTTTAATTAGAGCCCATTTATCATCATAATAAGCCAAATAATTATGATATTGTATATAATCGTCCAGCTGATAAAAATAATTAAACCCATAATAACAGTAGCGGACGAAAATCAGCCCAAACATTATGAGAAACAGAAAAATGTAATCCCGTCTTTCAAAATGAGCGTTTTTCTTAATCACTTACGGTTTCCCCTTTCAGCCGTCTTTTCACGGCCGATCGTATCCTGATGATATCAGCAAACATCTTTATGCTGTCGCGCAGAACCGCGACCTTCGATTCCCTGTGGTTTATAATTTTAACGGGAAGCTGCGCAACTGTGAAGCCCTGTCCCTTTACGAGCATCATGGCCTCAAAATCGAAAGCAAAACCGTCAGTTTCACATCTGGAAAAAATCTGCGCGGCGGCTTTTGCCGTAAACGCCTTGAGTCCGCACTGAGTATCATATTGAAAGCCGGCAAGAAGTCCGGTCAGGAAACTGAATAGGCGGCTAGCAAGTAGCCTTATAAGCGGGTAGTCCTCATAGCCCTCCGGATGCAGCTTTCTGGAGCCGATGGCAATATCAGCTCCTTCATTTTCCAGCTTGTCCAGAAGCTCTCCGACTGCTTCGATTCCATATGCAAGGTCTGCGTCGGTGTAAACAACTATTTCTCCGCAGGAAGCAAGTATCCCTTCCCGCACGGCACTGCCCTTGCCTCTATTCGGAAAATGACTAATACAGCGCAGGTGTTCCTGAGCCATGCTCTCGACTATCCTTTTCGTATCGTCCGTGCTGCCGTCGTCCGAGATGATAAGCTCATAGCAGGAGCAGTAGTGTTCGAGAAAACAAAGCGCCGTTTCAACTGTTTTTTTTATTATTATCGCCTCGTTGTAAGCGGGAATCACGAGCGATATTTTCTTTACCTGCATGTTTTACTCCCTGATGTGCACTTTTCGCTGATTTTACGCTCTTTTGCATAATTTGTCAACGAGCCGGAAAAGCTTACCGAGAAACTCAAACACAATATATTGTATTGATTTGCAAAGAAGTCAAAATACCAAAACTATATATATGAATTTTGTAAACAAATAATACTTGTAATAACTGCGGCTGTAGTGTAAAATGATAATAGGCGTAATGCCGCAGCGGAGGAAAAAATGTTAATATACGGTTTACAAAAGCTGTCGCTTCTCGACTACCCGGGAAAGCTGGCAGCAACAATTTTCACCGGAGGCTGCAATCTGCGCTGTCCTTTCTGCCATAACGCATCACTTGTGATTCGTTTTTCGGACTGTAAAAGAATCTCCGATGAGGAGGTCTTCTCTTTCCTTAATAAGCGAAAGGGTCTCTTGGATGGCGTCTGCATAACCGGCGGGGAGCCGCTATTGCAGGAGGATCTGGCAGATTTCATCTTGAAGGTACGCGAGTTAGGCTTTCTTGTGAAGCTCGACACAAACGGAGCCTATCCGGAAAAGCTGGAATCCTTGATAAGACGTTCTCTTTTGGACTATGTTGCAATGGATATAAAAAACGCCTTTGATAAGTACCCTCTGACCGTGGGAGTTCCGGATTTCGACACAAGCCCGGTTTATGAGAGCATTAAGCTTCTGCTTAAGGACAGGGTACCCTATGAGTTCCGCACCACCCTTGTCTCGCCTTTACACACTGAGGCTGACATAAAAAAAATCGGTCTTGTAGTGAAAGGTGCAAAAAACTATTATTTACAGAATTTTGAGGACAGCGGCAATCTTATCGGCTTCGGAGAAAATATTTCAGGCACACCCCTCAAGGGCTTTTCTGCCGCGGAATTAGAGCATTTCAGGGATATCCTGTCACAATTCGCGCAAAATGTAGTGATAAGGAACTGACACATTACATCAATATTTAGTGGTTTATTTTACTTTTTTGCCATTGACAACCACAATATATGAGTGTACTATATTGATTGTATCATAAAATAGCAAAAAATACAAAAAGGTTACAACTTTTTGTCGATAGTATAGAGAGACAGAAATATTATAGGGGGCTTTCAGATGTATAAAGTAGTAAAACGTGACGGTCAGACAGTTGATTTTAATATATCCAAAATCAGCGTTGCGATAACAAAGGCTTTTGAAGCGCAGAGCAAGGAATTTACGCCCGACACAATTGACCTGCTGGCCCTCAAAGTCACCGCCGATTATCAGGACAAAATAAAGAGCGGATTTGTCGGGGTTGAAGATATTCAGGACAGCGTGGAAAATATTCTTGTCAAGGCCGGCTATGCGGATGTTGCCAAGGCGTATATCCTCTACCGCAGACAGCGCGAGAAAATCCGCAACATGAAGTCTACTATCCTCGACTACAAGGATCTCGTGGACAGCTATGTAAAGGCGACCGACTGGCGTGTTAAGGAAAACTCCACCGTTACCTACTCCGTCGGCGGACTCATCCTTTCAAACTCAGGCGCTATAACGGCAAACTACTGGCTCAGCGAGGTCTATGACGACGAAATAGCATCGGCACACCGCAACGCGGATATGCATCTGCATGACCTTTCCATGCTCACGGGCTACTGCGCCGGCTGGTCGCTTCGCCAGCTCATCAAGGAAGGGCTCGGCGGCATTCCTGGAAAAATCACCTCTTCACCCGCGGGGCACCTTTCCACGCTCTGCAACCAGATGGTAAACTTTCTCGGCATTATGCAGAACGAATGGGCTGGCGCTCAAGCCTTCTCGTCCTTTGACACCTATCTTGCTCCCTTTGTCAAGGTCGACAATCTGAGCTACAAGGAAGTCAAACAATGCGTTCAGTCCTTTGTCTACGGCGTGAACACCCCCTCGCGCTGGGGCACACAGGCACCGTTTTCGAACGTCACGCTCGATTGGACGGTTCCGAGCGACATGGCGGAACTGCCCTGCATCGTCGGCGGGAAGGAAATGGATTTCTGCTATAAGGACTGCAAAAAAGAGATGGATATGGTCAACAAGGCGTTCATCGAAATCATGATTGAGGGCGATGCCAACGGGCGCGGTTTCCAGTATCCTATCCCGACCTATTCGATAACAAAGGATTTCGACTGGAGCGAGACCGAGAACAACAAGCTTCTCTTCGAGATGACCGCAAAATATGGCACGCCTTATTTCTCCAACTACATCAACAGTGACATGGAGCCAAGCGATGTGCGCTCGATGTGCTGCAGGCTGCGCCTTGACCTCCGTGAGCTTCGCAAAAAGTCCGGTGGCTTCTTCGGAAGCGGGGAGAGCACAGGCTCGATAGGCGTCGTTACTATAAATCTCCCCCGCATAGCTTATCTTGCAGCCGATGAGACGGCGTTCTATAAGCGCCTCGACCACATGATGGATGTTGCGGCTCGCTCTCTCGATACAAAGCGCACAGTAATCACCCGTCTTCTAAACGAGGGCCTTTATCCCTATACAAGACGCTACCTCGGTACCTTTGACAATCACTTTTCGACTATCGGCATAATCGGCATGAACGAAGCCGGACTTAACGCAAAGTGGCTGCAAAAAGACCTCACGCATCCGGAAGCACAGCAGTTCGCAAAGGATGTTCTAAACCATATGCGCGAAAAGCTCAGCGACTATCAGGAGCAGTACGGCGCTCTGTTCAATCTTGAGGCTACTCCTGCCGAATCCACGACCTATCGCCTTGCAAAACACGATGTCGAGCAGTATCCAGACATTATCACGGCTTCAGAAGAGGGTGGCGCTCCCTATTACACGAACAGCTCTCATCTGCCCGTGGGCTATACTGAGGATGTTTTTGAGGCGCTCTCGATTCAGGACGAGCTGCAGACTCTCTACACCAGTGGAACGGTTTTCCACGCCTTCCTTGGAGAAAAGCTACCGGATTGGAAATCTGCCGCGAATCTTGTCCGCAAGATTGCGGAAAACCACCGTCTCCCCTATTACACCATTTCACCCACCTATTCGATTTGCAAAAACCACGGCTATATAACCGGAGAGGTTTACACCTGCCCCGATTGCGGTGAGACAACGGAGGTTTACAGCCGCATAACAGGCTATTACCGTCCCGTTCAGAACTGGAACGCCGGTAAGTCCAAGGAATTCAAGGACCGCAAGCTCTACGATGTTGTACACTCCGTGCCCCACACCACTCCGAAAGCCACTCAATGTCAAGCGCCTAGGGAAGAGTGCACGCCTGTTAGCTCTCCAGACGCAAGGAGCATCCTTTTCTCACGCGCTACCTGCCCCAACTGCCGCGTTGCGGAATCAATGCTCGGCAAAGCAGGCTTCTCCTATGAGAAGATTATTGCAGACGACAATATTGAGCTTGCAAAGCAATACGGAATCAAGGGTTCGCCTACTCTCGTCATTACCGACGGTGTAAACACCGAAAAGCTCTACGGCGTGCAGGATATCAAGGCATTTCTTGAGTCCGTGCGAGTTCACTGAACAATACTAACGGCTCAAAATTGATTTTGAAATGATATGGGTCGGGCTTGCCGCCCGACCCATATCCGATTATTATACAAAAGGAAGAAAATCTATGCATGACGTTGTTATCATCGGCGGCGGCCCCGCCGGAATGACTGCCGCGCTTTATGCTGTACGCAACGGAAAAAGCGCGCTGGTCCTTGAAAAAGGCGGCTTCGGCGGACAGATTACATATTCGCCCAGAGTCGAAAACTTCCCCGGCTCGTTATCCATTAGCGGTAACGAATTTGCGGATAGAATGCTCGAACAGCTTCTCGCACAGGGAGCTGAAGTCGAAGTGGAAACCGTGACGGGAATCGTGGACGAGGGTGAAAAAAAACGCGTACTCACCGAAAGCGGAGTGGTTTTTGAGGCAAAGGCAGTCGTTATCGCAACAGGCGTAAAGCATCGTATGCTCGGCCTTGAGGGCGAAAACGAGCTTGTGGGCAACGGCATCAGTTTCTGCGCTCTCTGCGACGGCGAATATTACAAGGGTCAAACCGTGGCCGTCGCCGGTGGAGGCAATTCGGCCCTGCAGGAGGCGACTCTGCTAGCGGACGTCTGCAGGGAGGTTATTATGGTACAGGACCTCGACTATTTCACCGGTGAGGAAACGCTCGTGAAAGCCCTTTTGAAAAGGCCGAATGTCCGTGCGTTCACGGGCACGTCAATAGAAGAAATTATAACCGAAAAAGCGGGCTTCGCAGGCCTGAAGCTTCGGAAAAAGGCCGGCAATGAGGCCTTCGAGCTCTCCTGCGACGGACTTTTCGTAGCAATCGGTCTGATTCCGGAAAACGGAGCGTTTTCAGAACTCGTACCTCTTGATAAAACCGGATACATTGCCTCCGGTGAGGACTGTGAAACGGGACATCCCGGTGTTTTCGCCGCCGGCGACTGCCGCGCTAAGAGGGTACGTCAGCTTACGACCGCGACAGCCGACGGCGCGGTTGCCGCACTTGCCGCCTGTGAGTATATAAGCAAAAACTGCTAAATTCTCGATAAAGAAAAACCCCGTCATCCATGATGACGGGGTTTTATTTTGGTGCAAAGCACTTACCTGGGGATCACGTTAATGGCGCGGAGCTTTCCGTTGCTCTTGGGATCCGGCTCGACATCATATGACACTGCCTGACCTTCATTGAGCGACTTAAAGCCTTCGCCGGTGATCGCGGAGAAGTGCACAAAAACATCATCGCCGCCCTCAGCGTTTGAAATAAAGCCGAAACCCTTCTGTGAATTGAACCATTTTACTGTACCGTTATGCATAATAGTACCTCCGAAAAATATTATATCCGATATAAACAAAAAAACTCACACATCTGAAGCAAACCAACAAAAGACTTGCTTTAGAGCATGAGTCGAGCTGATCAATCTGAATACATTTATTATTTTAACAGGGCTGAGGGGCTTTGTCAACTTTTTTATAGTATGCCGCCAACCCGGAACGGATATTTAGAGGGGCGCACCCATTAGGCGCGCCCCTGTCTGAACTCAGTTTTTCGGCTTGAGAATCAGGTTAATAAGCTTGTTTTTAATGACAATGACCTTTACAATTTCCATACCCTCCAGCAGACGCGCTATCTTCTCGTCTCCGCAGGCTATGGTCTTCACCGTTTCATCGTCGGAATCGACAGGAATTATTACCGTAGTCTTGAGCTTTCCGCCGACCTGAACCGCGATCTCCTTTTCTGCATCCACAGTCTTGCTCTCATCATATTCCGGCCACGGCTGGAGGCAGGCATAGCCTTTGAAACCCTGCATCCCCCAGAGCTCGTCTGCTATATGCGGGGCGAAGGGGCTGAGCATGAGTATGAGAGCCTAGATGTCGCCTTTTGAGGGCTTATTGTCATAGAAGGTGTTGACAAGACTCATGAGCGTCGCTATGGCCGTGTTAAACTTCATGCTCTCGATGTCTTCGCCGACCTTTTTAATAGCCTTGTGTATCTCGGACTCGTTGGCCTTCGAATACTCCTCGCCCTCGAGCGGTGTTTCAGCAAGGTTCCATATCCTGTCCAGAAATCTCTTGCAGCCCTTTACAGCAGTGCTTGACCACGGAACGGCCTTTTCAAAATCGCCGATGAACATGATGTATAGTCTCAGCGTATCGGCTCCGAATTCGTCAATGATGTCGTTCGGATTTATTACGTTTCCGCGCGACTTCGACATCTTTTCGCCGCCCTCGCCGAGTATCATACCGTGGCTTGTACGCTTCATGTACGGCTCTTTGGTCGGAACGACACCGATATCGTAGAGGAACTTGTGCCAGAAACGGCTGTACAGGAGGTGCAAAGTCGTATGCTCCATGCCGCCGTTATACCAGTCGACCTGGTGCCAGTAATCAATCGCTTCTTTGCCCACAAGGCTGTCCCTGTTGCATGGGTCCATATATCGCAGATAATACCAGCTAGATCCCGCCCACTGAGGCATCGTGTCTGTCTCACGCTTGGCAGGACCGCCGCAGTGAGGGCAGGTGGTATTCACCCACTCGTCCATGTGCGCAAGGGGGCTCTCGCCGTTGTCTGTTGTCTCGTAGCTCTTGACGTCCGGCAGACGGAGCGGCAGCTCGCTCTCCGGGAGCGGCACCCAGCCGCACTTGTCGCACCAGACAAGCGGTATCGGCTCGCCCCAGTAGCGCTGACGGCTGAATACCCAGTCACGGAGCTTGTAATTGACCTTCTCGTGTCCGAGACCCTTCATGATGAGCCACTCTGTTATCTTTTTCTTTGCTTCCTCAACGGTCATACCGTTCAAAAACCCTGAATTAACAAGGACACCCGTCTCGCAGTCGGTGAAGGCCTCTTTCTCTACATCGCCGCCCTTGACAACCTCGATGATAGGCAGATTAAACTGCTTTGCGAATTCCCAGTCGCGCGTGTCGTGCCCCGGCACCGCCATGATGGCTCCCGTGCCGTAGGTTGAAAGGACATAGTCGGAGATGAAGATGGGAATCTCATCTCCGGTGACAGGATTAATCGCAGAAACGCCTTCCAGCCTGACGCCTGTTTTGTCCTTTGCCATTTCGGTGCGCTCAAAATCGGATTTTCTGGCAGCAGCCTGCTGATACCCGCGAACCGCTTCAAGGTTTGTGAGCAGCGGCGACCACTTTTCAATCAGCGCGTGTTCCGGAGCCATGACCATATAGGTCACTCCGAAAAGCGTATCGGGGCGCGTTGTGAATACTATCATCGCGTCGCCCGCTGTCGTTGTGAAATTGACCTCCGAGCCCGTGGAGCGTCCTATCCAGTTTTTCTGCTGTATCTTGACGCGCTCGATGTAGTCGACCTCGTCCAGATCGTCAATAAGGCGCTGGGCATACTCTGTAATTTTCAGCATCCACTGGCTTTTTTCCTTACGTACGACCTCGGCTCCACAGCGCTCACATACTCCGTTTACGACCTCCTCATTCGCAAGAACGCACTTGCAGGAGGTACACCAGTTGACGGGCATGCTCGTTTTGTACGCAAGACCTCTTTTAAACATCTGGAGAAATATCCACTGTGTCCACTTATAATAATCAGGGTCGGTTGTCTCGATGCACCTGTCCCAGTCGAAGCTGTAGCCGAGCATCTGAAGCTGCTGCGTAAAGCGCTTAATATTCGTTTCGGTGACCTCGCGCGGATGCATATGGTTTTTGATAGCGTAGTTTTCCGTGGGCAGGCCAAAGGCATCGTACCCTATCGGGAACAGGACGTTGTAGCCCTCCATGCGCCGCTTCCTCGCCACGATGTCCATAGCGGTGTAGGGGCGCGGATGTCCGACGTGAAGTCCCTGCCCCGAGGGATAGGGAAACTCAATCAAAAGGTAGGATTTCGGTTTTTCGCTGCCTGTTTCGGCCGCATAAATCTTTTCATCCAGCCACTTCTTCTGCCACTTTTTTTCAATAGCTGTAAAATCGTACTTCATTGTTAATTTCTACCCTCTATTCAGAAAGGGCGCAGAAGCTGCGCCCGGTTTTTTATGCTGTTTCTTCCCTATCTCTCTCCGATAAGGTATGAAATATCTA
>JASDTK010000085.1:3138-4960 GCA_041891555.1 Oscillospiraceae bacterium | reverse complement strand
CCCCGAGGCGAGAGCTTGTTTATAATAACACCTCACCTACCTCTTGTCAAGCCGTATTTTTCTTTTTCGACGGGTTTTTTCATTATCATTATTCCCGTCATATTTATTACAATTCAAAAGCTTATTGATTTTCTTGGTATTTCGATATATACTCGCTTTTAATAATATATCGTTTCCTCAAAGGAGAGCTTTTATGCCTATCAGAATTCCAGATTCTCTGCCCGCAAAAACCACGCTTGAAAAAGAGAATATATTTGTAATGACGCAGTATCGTGCATTGCACCAAGATATTCGTCCTCTGAAGCTTTTGATACTCAACCTTATGCCCACAAAAATCGTGACCGAAACACAGCTTCTTCGCAAGCTGTCGAACACGCCCCTGCAAATCGAAATTGATTTGCTGCGTACAATCAGCCATGACTCAAAAAATGTAGACTCCGATCATCTCGAGTCCTTTTATGTCAGCCACAATGATATTAAGGACAGGTTTTACGACGGCATGATAATAACCGGCGCGCCGGTCGAAAACCTCGACTTCAAAGACGTTGACTACTGGCCAGAGCTATGCGAAATAATGGAGTGGTCGAAGTCGCACATTCACAGCACCCTCCACATATGCTGGGGAGCGCAGGCGGGACTTTATTATCATTATGGTATTCAGAAATACACCCTGCCCAAAAAGCTATCCGGCATTTACAGTCACCGCATCATGAAACCAAACTCTCCTTTTTTCCGCGGTTTCGACGATGTGTTCAACGCGCCGCACTCGCGCTACACCGAAGTCCTGCAGGCGGATATTGAAAAAGTACCTGAGCTTGAACTTCTCGCTGTTTCAGATGAGGCCGGCGTATTCGCTGTCAAGAATCAGAGAAGCCGTCAGTTCTTTGTCTTCGGTCATCCGGAATACGACAAAGACACGCTCGCTATGGAATACAGGAGAGATGTCGCTAAAGGGCTCAACATTCAGGTTCCAGCACACTATTTCCCGAACGACGACCCCACAAGGGAACCTGTTGTTACCTGGCGCGCAGCAGCTCAGTTATTGTACACAAACTGGCTGAACTTCTATGTGTATCAGACCACCCCCTATGTTATCAGTTCCATCAACCCTGATATGGCTGGCGAGGATCCCAGTCTGGCGGAATACAATAATAAATAATATAATGTTATTAAGCGCTGCTGTTTATGCGGCGCTTAATAACGCAGATCTATGGGCAATGAGCGAGAAGCTTCGCCTCAAATGCCCGCGAACGGAAGGAAGCTTGATGCTTAACTATGAAATATAAAGCTGAGATTTTCGACAAGTTTCAGTATCTCTATGATGTCACAGGCTTCAGCGATCATCAGGTACATTGCGTTATAGATTTTAAAGGCAACGCTAATGCCGAAATCATGGAAAAAGCCGCAAATTTGCTCTTAAAAGCAATTCCTATCCTGTCAAGGACGTACATAAACCTGGGCAAAAACTCATACTGGGAAGATACCGCATCTTCGGTATGGGTTGATCTGTTTACTATGACAGGCAATTCCGAGGACTTTGAGCGCTTTACCAATTCCAGAACCAATGAGAAAACCGGTCCGCAAATCAAATTTTGCCTTTTTCAGGGTGAAAATGACCGCTTGTCCGTAGTAATCAACCACATGGTGGCGGACGGCGGCGGGTTCAAGCAGTGCATGTACCTGTTTGCCGAAATATATTCGAAGCTGCTCAATAGCCCCGACTATACTCCCGAACATGTTATAGATGGGGACAGAGGTTTTAAAACCATTGCCCGTGAGCAGGGCTTACTGCACAGACTGGGTCTGCTGCTTATTAACCGCA
>JASDTK010000085.1:0-3128 GCA_041891555.1 Oscillospiraceae bacterium | reverse complement strand
CGCCTGCGAATTTGCTATGGACGAAGCTGGAAGTGCCTCGCCTTTCATTGTTTCACGCGAGATTCGCGAGGAGCTGTTCCAAAGTATAAAAATCTGCTGCCACAAAAACGGCGCAACAGTCAATGATTTTGTGCTTGCAGCCTATTTCCGTGCGCTTTCTGAAATGCTCGACATAAAAGGCAAGGAGCTTTCCATCCCTATCATGATAGACATGCGCAGGTATTTAAAGGACAAAAGCTTCATGGCCCTTACCAACCTAGCCTCAACTACAATCGTTAAAGCCTCCGTTTTGCCGGATGAGAGCTTCATAGCCACTCTCGCAAAAATCAGCTCCATAATGAACAAGAAAAAATCCGGAAAGCTTGGAATGAATACGTTTTTGAAGCTCGACGCAGGTTTCAGGATACCTTTTGTGAATGCGTACAGAATAATGAGCAAAACCCTGAGGCACCCCAAAACGGCCATGACGAACATCGGAATCATTGACTCGTCAAAGCTTGTTTTCGCGAATCTTCCCGTCGATAACGCCGTGATGTATGCCTCGATAAAATACAGGCCGCACCTTCAATTGTCGGTTACAAGTTTTAACGATAAAATGACATTGGGTATCGGTCTTTACGGGAGTGATAGGGACAGGGAAAAAATCAATACGCTGCTTGATTATCTTGTTGCGGAGCTAAAAAGCTCCGCTGTAACGGAAAGCTGTTTGCTTTAGCACAGCTTCATAAAACAGGAGTGCCGCATTATGTTTGCTGCACTCCTGTTTTATAGTCTAATACTTATTTCAATATCTCAATCTGACCAATAACCGGCAGCTCTTTCATCTCACCGTTCAGAACATTTACTATGCCCAGTATAAAACATACAAAGATAAACACTCCGCAGATGGCACCGATTATCCAGCCCACAAACGGGATTTTAGAGACGGCTCCCGTAATCAAAGCCAAAATAAACAGTACAAGTCCCTG
Organism: Oscillospiraceae bacterium; assembly: GCA_041891555.1. GTDB lineage: Bacteria > Bacillota > Clostridia > Oscillospirales > Oscillospiraceae > UBA2658. The sequence goes on along the minus strand of JASDTK010000085.1, from coordinate 2,160 downwards.
ATTGGAATGGAACTTTACAAAAGGCGAGTCCTGTTTAATCAGATAGGGTATGAGAAAAAGCAATCCAAAATAGCACAGCACCGATATTCCCTTGTTATCTTCAATATCGTTCGGCTCATGTGGCTGCCCATTATACGCAGCTTGTCCGGAGCCGCTGCCTACGTCTTTTGCTCCGCAGGAGGGGCAAAAGGTCGCTCCTTCCGGCATCTGTGTTCCGCATTGTCTGCAAAAAGCCATAATCGTTCTCCCTCGAATCAGTTTATATTACTGATATTATAATACAAACCGAACCGCGATTCAAGGTGAATAAGCACTATGCGCAAAATCTGTGTTTCCCGATTACGACTATCAGCGGCCTTGACCAAATCCATTTGTTCGTAGCTGTAGCGGGATTGAAATAATATATCGCTCCGCCGCAGGGGTCGACACCGTTCAGGGCGTCGCGCGCCGCGCGATACGCGCTGTCCTCGACGGGCTTGTTGAACTCGCCGTCTGTAATGCAGGTAAACGCGCCCTGCTGATATATGACTCCCGAAATGGTGTTGGGAAAGATAGGGCTGTCCACCCTGTTGAGCACAACGGCTCCGACAGCGACCTGACCGGAATACGGTTCACCGCGCGCCTCACCCGAAATCACCCTCGCAAGCAGAGCAAGGTCGCCCGACCCCGATGCCTGCGTCGTGCTTTGAGAAATCCCCATTGCTTGGAGCGTTTTAGGGCCTGCCTTTCCGTCGACCGGAAGCCCATACTCCTTCTGAAAGCCCTTCAGCGCGGTTTCAGTACCTTTGCCGAAAACGCCGTCTACCTTTCCTCCATAAAAGCCCTGATTCTTCAGCACTTTCTGTATTTGAGTAACGACGCTGCCCGTCGAGCCTTTTTTATATGAGGCGGCGTCGGCACTTGCAACAAGTGTTATCGCAAGGATATTCAAAGCAAATATCACGGCAAGCACGAGGCACATCTTTTTTCTGTTCATAGGGCAGGCTCCTCTCATGCGTTATTGTCCGCGCGGGAATTTCTTGCTTAAGCTAAAAACTCCTTCGCAGATCTCACCAATAGTCTACGAAGGAGTTAATTTCATTATTCGGTTATAGCTGCTTGAAAAATTTAGAAGTCAGTTTTTCTTGCTCTGGATTTCCTCCCCGATTTTCTCAAGGAAAGCATCGAGAGTCATAGTTCCCTCATCGCCGCCCGCGCGCGTACGTACAGCTACCAGTCCCGCTTCATTTTCCTTGTCGCCCAGAACGAGCATATAGGGTATCTTCTGCAGCTGCGCCTCACGGATCTTATAGCCGATCTTCTCGCTTCTGTAATCGGTCTCAACGCGGATACCGGCATCGAACAGGTTTTTATATATGCTTTCGGCATAGTCGCGGCTGCGGTCGGTTATGGGCATGACCATGACCTGAACTGGAGCAAGCCAGAGCGGGAAAGCGCCCGCAAAATGCTCCGTGAGTATGCCAATGAAGCGTTCAATGGAGCCGAGAGCAACGGTGTGAATCATGACCGGACGGTGCTTTTCGCCGTCAGCGCCCGTATACTCCAGCTCAAAACGCTCCGGCATCTGGAAATCAAGCTGAATAGTGCCGCACTGCCATGTCCTTCCAATCGCGTCCTCAAGATGGAAGTCAATCTTCGGGCCGTAGAAGGCGCCGTCGCCGGGATTTACAACATATTCCCTGCCATTGGCTTCAAGCACTTCTTTAAGGACATTCTCGCTGTACTCACGGATTTCCTGACTCCCGATAAAATCTTCGGGGCAGGTCGAAAGCTCGATATGATATTTAAACCCGAACAGGCTGTATACACTGTCGATTTTTTTAATTACGCCGAGTATTTCCGAATGCATCTGCTCCTTTGTCATGAATATGTGCGCGTCGTCCTGAGTAAAGCAGCGAACGCGCATCAGCCCGTGCAGTGCGCCGGAGAGCTCGGGGCGGTGGACAAGACCGAGCTCACCCACACGCAGAGGCAGATCCTTGTATGACCACGGACGGCGTTTATAGGCAAGCATTCCGCCGGGGCAGTTCATGGGCTTAATTGCATAGTCCTCGCCGTCTATTTTGGTAAAGTACATGTTTTCTTTATAGTGATCCCAGTGTCCGCTTCTGTGCCATAGCTCCTCGTTCAGAATTATTGGAGTCTTTATCTCCTGATAGC
>JASDTK010000084.1:0-4976 GCA_041891555.1 Oscillospiraceae bacterium | reverse complement strand
CCAGTAGACCTTCACTTGCGCGCTCGGTGAGATTGATGCAATAGTTATTCAGGAATTTCAGCTTTGCGTTATTTCGGACATAGGGTTCCTTTGTGTCGCTCTTTCCGGAGCGATTGTCATAGGGCTGCGGAGGCTGGGGATAGGCGTTGTTCAGAGGATTAAACATACTGTCGGCCCCGAACAGTCTGTTTAAATAGGGGAAGGTCGCGGTTTTTCCGGATTCATCCTCCGGCATATCGGTGTTTTCAGGCTCGGATGATATATCCGTTCCCCCAATGACCGCAGACATTTCATTTGTAATCGTATCAAGATCCTCGTCGGATATACCCATCTTGGCCATGATGTCGTCAACAGGCTTGATGTGGAGCTCGCGGGCGCACTTAAGGCAGAGACCTTCGTTGACGGTCTCTCCGCCTTCAATCTTTGATATGAAAATAACGGCCATATTTTTTTTACAACGAGCGCAAATGGTAGGCTGCATATAATTAATTCTCCTTGAAAAGGTTAGCGGTGAAAAGGGCGATTATATCGTCAGAACCGCAGACAATAAATTGATTTTTAAAAACAGAGCGGTCAGCAGGGTGCGGCGCATTTCTTCCTCGGGCAGCGCCGCGCCGCAGAATCTGAGCACCCATGTAATAATCATACTGATCAGTATCCCGGTAACGGCTCCCGCTATGGCACCGCCGACCCTGTTGAGTTTTTCTTTTCCCGGAATTGTGAAGCTGAGATTAAAGAGATTTCCTATTACTGTAATAATAATCACAGAAAGCAGGAAAAATAAGAGGAAAATAAGAGCGTAAGAGAGATTTTTGCACATAGTATCCACAATGGACGTTGCAAGCGGCTCGCCGCTTTCTTCAGACAGAGCGATAGCCTCCTCCGCCATCTCTTCCGCGGCGGGGCTGTAGATACCAACCTTTTCATAGCTTTTAACACAAAGATCTTGTCTTATGTCAGGGTTTACAGCAAGTGCTTCATCGACGGAAAGGCCAGCGTTGGCGGTTCCAAGGAGTTCGTTGGCATTTTCGGTTATTATGCCTTCTGAGCCGTTCATATATCCGCTGACAAAGGGACGCAGCACCGGCTGCACCGCAGATGAAAAAATATCTCCTAGAAGATCACCCACATATAGAGATATTATTATTGCGAGTATGGTTCCTATGCACATCACAAGACCCTTTTTATAGCCGTTCCAAACGCAGAAAGCGATTATAAAAAGCAGAAGTGCCTCCAAGATAAATCTCATACCTTACCTCACATTAAACGGATATATTATGTGTCCGCGCTTTTTTGCTTTTTTGCCTGTCAAAGCTGTGAAAAGACTTTCAGGTGAATTTGCATTTCTCTCCGTAATGAGAGGAAAGAAGAAGTACACCGTCTCCCGAAAGCAAAACCGCTGAAACGAAGCCGGGAACGACATGATTTTGCTTTTGCAGGCGCAGCTCGCGGGAGTACAAAGCAATACCGGAGGAACCGAGAACCAGCAGTTTGCTGTCCTGCGAAGCAAGCGCCACGGGCTCGGAGGAAAGGGGAGTGGAGCCGTCTTCCTTGCCGCCGGCTCCGAAGCTTATGAGTGTCACGTCGCTTCCTGAAACGTATTTACTCAGCACGACCGCCCAGCAGCTTTCGCTTAGCTCGTAGTCGGCGAGGTAGTCGTCGCCGAAATCGAAGCTCGACAACTCTTTGCCGCCCGATGAGAAGAAATGTATTGATTTTTCGGAAATAACGCAAAAGTTCCCGCCCGATTCGAAGCTGAGCCTGAACGTAAGCTCATCCGGCACGGAGACGGAAGCGTATTCGTCTTCGCTGTCCATTTTGAAAATATGGACGATGCTGCCAGAGGACTCGACACAGAGCACAGCGAGCAGGGTGCTATCCGGCGATACGGCAGCGTCAATAATATAACCCAAGCCGGAATACCACTCGTAAACAGGCTCAAGTTCCGAATTATAGACCTTTACACTGCCCTTATAGCCAGGATCGGCGCCGGCAACGGCATAGTAACCGGAGCTGTTGACGGAAACAGAGGTAATCTGCGAATCCCTGTCCATATTTTCAAATCTTCCGTCCTTGTAAATGCGAAGGGAATAGCCGCCAACATCGTAGAAGGCACAGGTATTGACGCTTGCGCAGACCGCGGGATTTGTCATTGAAAATACTTCACGCGAAACAGTGTTCCCGTCCTTGTCAAGAAGCTGAAGACCCGTCGAGGAGGCGACAGCGAGGTCGCTGCCCATCAGGGCAAACATTTGCTTGGAGCCGGTTTCATATGTAAAGGGCTCATTGGACGAGATCATGTCGGCCAGGTTCTCCGATTTTTCCGCTAGGGGAGAAGGAACAAACCTATCCTTGTAAAGAAAAACGATGACTGCGAGTATCACAACAAGAAGAGAGAGAATAACGGCAAGTATTCTGCTGGTGCTGTTCTTTTTTGTGTGTTTGTCACTCACCATATAAAACTCCAAGCGGGACTCTGCCTGACAGCCATTGACGGCGTCATTATAGCATATTCTCCGAAAAATAAATAGATATTTTGTTAATTGTAATTGTTTACAGCTCTAGCGCGTCATCATCTCGCCGACTGCACCGTCATACCAGACGCGGGACATATAAAGCCCCTGCGGCGGCATAGTCGGCCCCGTAAGACGGCGGTCGCCGACTGCGAGAAGCGCGGGGATTTCCGATGGTTCGATTTTACCGAGTCCGGCGTAAACCACGGTTCCCATTATTGCGCGGACCATATTGTAGAGAAAGCCGTCTGCACAGATGCGCAGAGATATCATATCGCCCGCTTTTTCGATTTCGCACCAGTATACGGTACGGACGGTAGTCTTGGTTTCCGTTCCGACACTCCGTACGGCTTTAAAATCGTGCGTGCCTTCAAAAGACTTAGCCGCTGCCTTCATGCGCTCAGGGTCAAGAGGCGAAGGGAAGAAGCAGGCGCGGCTTGTCAAGAACGGGTCGCGAATGTGGGAATTTTGAAGCTTGTAGACGTATTCTTTTTTAATACAGGAAAGAATTGAATTGAAGTCCTCCGGCGCTTCAACGGCGTCCGTCGCCGCTATATCATAGGGCAAAAGCGCGTTCACGGCAAGTGGAATACGATCCGTCGGTATTGTGCAATCGGTCTTAAAATTTGCGCAGTAGCGCAGAGCGTGAACGCCAGCGTCTGTTCTTCCGCAACCGACGACCTTTACGGGGTGCTCGCAAATTTTTGTGAGCGCCTGTTCAAGAGTTTCGGCAACCGTTATGTCATTTTTCTGAACCTGCCAGCCGTGATACTTAGTCCCGTCATAGGCTAGACGCAGAGCGATATTTCTCATGTCTTCGTCCTCTCAGAATCCAAATTGAGCCAGAACGATTATGCCTGCAAGAAAAACCAAAGACGCGAAAATCGTTACAAAGTCGGTTGCTTTCATGCTAAGTTTTTTCATACGGGTGCGCCCTTCACCGCCGTGGTAACAGCGGGATTCCATGGCAATCGCAAGCTCGTCCGCACGGCGGATAGCACTGACGAAAAGCGGAACCAAAAGAGGCAGAAGTGCCTTGGCTCTCTCTGTCAGTCTTCCGGTTTCAAAGTCTGCACCGCGCGCTTTTTGCGCGTTTGTTATTTTGTCTGCTTCCTCTATAAGAATTGGAATAAACCTGAGCGCTATGCTCATCATCATGGAAAATTCGTGTACAGGGACTTTCAGCTTTTTAAGTGGATTCAAAATGAGCTCCAGCCCGTCAGTGAGCGCCATCGGAGTCGTGGTATAGGTCAAAAGAAAGGTGCCGGCTATGAGCATCATAACGCGGATAACCATAAAAAACGCCGTTTTTACGCCCTCGGTCGTTATTGTCAAAACCCAGAAGGTCAAAAGCTCTTTGCCACCCTTGATGTAAAATAGGTTCAGCACGGCGGTGAAGATTATTATCAGTGCAAGAGGCTTGAGCCCCTTTAAAAGAGCCGACGGCTTGATTTTCGAAATCGCCACACAAAGGCAGAGCATTACAAATAGTATTCCGTAGGTAATATAGGACTTAGCAAAGAAAAGCGCCGCGATATAGACTATCGTGCACAATAGCTTCGTGCGTGGGTCGAGTCTGTGAATGAAACTGTTGCCGGGGAAGTACTGACCGAGCGTGATATCCTTCAGCATGAAGTACCCTCCTTTTTTAGGGAGAGTATTGCGTCGCGAAGCTGAGAAACCGTGTAGCAGCACTCGGGAACGTCGACGTTAAGCTCACGAAGTCTGGTCGCTATGTCTGTCACAACAGGGACATCGAGCCCGATACTGCGAAGTCTTGACGCCTGTGAAAAAACCTCCAAGGGGCTGACGTCCATAACGATATGACCGTTGTCAAACACGATGAGCCTTTCGGAAATTTTCGCTATATCCTCCATGCTGTGAGAAACGAGGATGATCGTCGCTCCGGTCGCCCTGCGGTAATTGGAGATGTTTTTCAGAATGCTTTCGCAGCCCTCGGGGTCAAGACCCGCCGTAGGCTCGTCCAAAATAAGCACATCGGGACGCATTGCGATGACGCCGGCAATGGCGGCTCTGCGCTTCTGTCCGCCTGAGATTTCGAGCGGAGATTTCTCGAAAAGCGATTCGGGAACGCCGACGAAACCCGCCGCCTCCCGGACACGCTCGTCAATTTCCTGCTTTGAAAGCCTCATGTTGCTCGGCCCGAAGGAGATATCCTTATAGACCGTTTCCTCAAACAGCTGATATTCAGGGTACTGGAACACGAGCCCGACCTTGAAGCGAGTTTCGTGGCGGAGCTTCTTCGACGAATTTATATCGACTCCGTCCATGAGCACACGTCCGCCTGTCGGCAGCAGCAGCCCGTTTAGGTGCTGGACGAAGGTGGATTTCCCCGAACCGGTATGCCCGATAAGCCCCACAAACTCTCCCTGAGCAATTTCAATATTAACATTTTCGAGCGCGGCGCTTTCAAAGGGGCTTCCTATGCTGTATATGTGCGAC
>JASDTK010000083.1:0-4981 GCA_041891555.1 Oscillospiraceae bacterium | reverse complement strand
CTCATGTCACCCGGCAGCGCATAGCGGATGAATCCGGTACAAGTCCCGGCTATGTGCAGCGTGCAGAAAGATATGCAAAAGGCGTAGATGCGGCTGAAGAAGTACTTCCCGGCATTAAAAAGGAAATCCTGTCTGGTTCACTAAAGGCCACAGATCCCGAGGTTGCTGCCATAGCCAAGATTCCACCGGAAATACGCCGCCAAAAAACAGAAGAACTTAGTATTCCGAAAGAAAAGACGCCAAGGAAAGCCGTCCGCGAAGAACTGCAAGCTATCCGCAAGATAGCTGCCGATATGCGTCCGGATGTTCCGCCAGCCCCAACCAGCGAAGATTCTATTCTGGAAACCCTGCACGGAGCAGTAACGGATATGATCCGTGTCTGTAACACCCTGTTTTCGGATTTCCCGCGCTTGCTGGCGGATAGTGCCTATAAAACCAAGGTCATAGAAATCATGCAGGAACCCAAACAGTATATTTTAGAATTAGAAGGAGAGCGTAAATGAAAGCAGAAGAAATGCCCTACGAAATCATGAATATCAACAGCAAAGAGATCATCATTCCCAAAGCCTATCAGCGCAGACTTCATCCGCCGCGTGTTGCCAGAATCGTTGCAAATTTCGATGAACATATCGCCAACGAGCCAAAGATTAGCTACCGTGATGGTAACTTCTATGCCTTTGACGGTCAGCATTCTATTGCCTCAAGAAAAATGATGAATAACGGCGAGGATCTGCCCATTCGCTGCAAGGTGTATCGCGGTCTGACGGAAAGCGATGAGGCTCTGCTCTTTGCGCAGCAGACCGGCGAATCCGCCCCGCTGACTGCCAGCGCTGAGATGCGTGCGCTGATTTTCGCTGGGGACAAAAATGCGACGGCGTTCCTCCACGCAACGGAAGCCGCTGGTTTCCATCTCGGTTTCGAGCAGGGTTGTGGCAGCAAACGGATTATCTGCATCAACACAGCTTTTTCCGAGTTCAAAAGGGTTGGCGCCGAGTTGTACAAGGAAGCACTTGATGTTCTTCAAGCTGCATGGGGCGGCGCCCCCGAATCCCTTCGCGCAGAAACGCTGGTGGGCGTAATCGCTTTTGTTGAACTGTATCATAGAGAGTATGATCCCAAACGCCTGGTAAACAAGCTCCGCAATGTCGACCCAATCACCGTCTACCGCAGCGGTAGAACGGATATCAATCTTCCCGGCACAAAGAAGTATCTCAATCAGGTCTACCGCATCTACAACGGCGCGAGTCGGAAATGCACGCTCCCCATGAAGTTCTGATGCGTTGATTTGATATCAGATGCCATGGGGGTCGCTCACGCTACAAGACCAATGTGACACAGCTTGTTTGAGCATAATGAGCGGCTCCTATTTTTGTGATATTAAGCACCAAATGCAGATTGAAACAGGAGGCAGATATGAATAACGAGATCGGCAGACTAAATATCGTGGACTATGGATACCTTCTTCTGATGATGAATCGGCTGATTGAGCTCGGCCTCATTACGGAGGAACACAAGGCCCGCACGGCGCGGCGTATAGCGGAGGAAAATGAACTCTCGCTTTTGTTAATCTAAGTTCGGTTTGGGTATAGCTATTCCCGAACTTTGATGGTATTGTGTGTTGCTGAAGGGAGGGAATGCAATGACGACCAGCCGCGAGACTATAGGCTCCAACGCTCTTGACAATAAAAGAGAAGTAATCTACATCTCCCCGAAAGCACAGGCAACGCCGATCAAGCCGAGAGTAGCGGGATATGCGCGAGTGAGCAGCGACAGCGACGATCAGATGAATTCGTATGCGGCGCAATGTCGCTATTATACTGACCTTATTACCAGCAATGACAAGTGGGAGTTTATTGAGGTTTATGCGGATGAGGCGGTCACGGGGACTTCAACAGAGAAGCGCGACGATTTCAACCGTATGATGGCTGATTGCCGTCGCGGTAAAATCGACCGCATTATCACAAAATCAACAAGCCGATTTGCCCGAAATGTGATGGACTCACTCACCGCAGTGCGAGAGCTGAAGGATATCGGCGTCTCCGTCCTGTTTGAGAAGGAACGGATAGACACCGGCCTCATAACCAGTGAGGTGCTTCTGACCCTCTACTCCGCATTCGCACAGGAAGAATCACAGAACATCGCTGAAAACAAACGGCGTGGGAACAGGATGCATATGCGTAACGGCGACTATGTGTCGTCGAGCGTCCCATATGGTTACCGACTCGTGGAGAAGCTCCCTCAGATATGTGAGCAGGAAGCTGTCATTGTCAGGCGAATCTTCGGCGAATACCTGTCTGGCTGTAACGGCTACGAAATAGCAAGAGGGCTGACGGAAGATGGGGTTGTACGCAAGGATGGCGTGGCGAACTGGAGAGCCAGGACCATCTACTCCATGCTTCGCAATGAGCGATACATCGGAGATATGCTTCTGCAAAAGAACTTCAAGACGGATGAACTGCCCTATAAGAAAGTCAAAAACCGCGGAGAACTTGAGAAGGTATACATCTCCGACTCACACGAGGCAATTATAGACCGAGTGTCGTTCAAACTCGCAAACCTGCTTCTGGAGCAAAAGCATAGCGGAGCCTCTGGAATCGCCGAGCAAACCTATCCCTACAGCGTGAAGCTCAGATGCGGCGAGTGTGGTAAAACCTATCGTCGCAGGGTGACCAAGGAAAAGGTGTACTGGACTTGCCGCCTTCACGATGAGAGCAGCGACTACTGCTCCGCCGAGCGGATCGCGGAGCCTGACCTCGACAGCGCCTTCGCTCGGCTCTACAACAAGCTGAAAGCTAACAGCGGAAAAATCCTCGACCCCATGCTGGAGCAGCTTGAAAAACTGCGAGATTCAAGAAATCGGGGCAATCCGGAAATCCAGATAATCAACAAACAAATAGCAGATATTTCGGAGCAGAATCATGTGATGAACGGGTTGATGACCCGTGGCATCCTTGACTCTGCTCTCTTCTTATCTCAGCAGGACGAACTCAAACGAAAATTAAGAGCTCTGAAGATAGCCAAGTCTAAACTCCAGAGCGCCCAGGATGGCGACGAGATAATCGAGAAAACGGAAGACCTGATTGACGTGCTTGATGACGGGCCCAAGCGTATCGGCGGCATGGACAAAAGCTTGTTCGCTGACATAGTCGAGTATATTACGGTTGATAGGAATACGCTGATCTTCCACATCTCCAACGGTCTGGAGCTGAAAGAACAGTTGATAAGGACGGTGAGATAATGGCGAAAAACAGGATGCTGCCATTCGGATATAAGGTCGAGCGCGGTGCGGTTGTACTTAACCACGAAGAAAGCGAAACCGTCCGCCGCGTCTTCCGAGAGTATGCAACGGGAACCTCATATAAGGCAATCGCGGAGGCGCTTACCGCCGACAAAATCGCATACACACCAGCCAAGCCGGTGTGGAACAAGAACATGATCGCTCGGCTCCTTCAGAATGAAGACTACCTCGGCTCAGAAAAGTATCCGCCAATACTGGGTGTGAGTGAGTTCTCAGCCGCAAAAGCCGCACAGAAGCAGCTCTGCTATACCGAGCCTTCTGCGTTACGGAAGATCGGCAAGCTGCTCGTGTGTGGAGAGTGCGGAGCGTCTCTTGCCCGACGCATCCATGCGAACGGAAAGACAAGATGGTATTGCCGAAACGACAATACCCACGTCCCCAATACGGTGACAGATGAGTATCTGCTGGAAACGGTGTCACGGATGTTAACAGCCATCAAAGAAAATCCTCGCTTGCTCCAGCCAAGTACAACCAAGCTGTCAGACACGGCGTTCAAGCTGGCAAGACTGCAGAACGAAATCAACGACCTTCTTGAAGGTAACATTGATGACGAGGCAGCAGTCAAGGAACTGATCATGCGCTTGGCAACTGCACGGTATGACTCCTGCGATGATGCCGTCTCTATGGCAGCAACGCTTCAAGAACAAATAGAAAAACTGAAGCAAGAACCAGATTCGGATATGAAAATCCTAATGGTGGTCGCTGACCATATTCAGATTCGGCCCTCGGTCACAATAGATATGACGCTCAAAAGCGGACAAATCATTACGGAAGGAACATAAGCAATGGCAACTCCAGAAAGAGAAATCGTAGTCATACCGGCGACTCTGCGGCGCGATAGTCAAATGCCGCTTGACCGACAGCTCAAGGTCGCTGGATACTGCCGAGTATCTACAGAGCAAGATGAGCAGCTTATGAGCTACGATGCCCAAAAGAAATATTACTCGGATCTCATTTTGCGAACGCCAGAATGGACGCTTGCGGGTATTTATGCTGATTCTGGAATCAGCGGCGCTACGGCAGAGAAACGACCGGATTTTATGAAAATGATCCGCCATTGTAAGGCTGGGAAAATTGACCTTATCATTACAAAATCCATCAGCCGTTTTGCTCGAAACACCCTCGACAGCATCGGATATGTGCGAAAACTCAAAGCCATGGGCATTGGTGTCCAGTTTGAAAAGGAAGGGATCAATACGCTGGACAGCACCAGTGAGGTCATTCTGACGATTCTGTCCAGTCTTGCCCAAGAGGAGCTAAACTCGCTCTCATCCAATGTCAAAATGGGCAAACGCATGGCTATGAAAGAGGGCAAAGATCACTTTCCCTACAAGGCAATCTACGCCTTCAAAAAGGGCGAGGATGGAAAGCCCGAAGTCATCCCGGATGAAGCCGAGGTGGTCAGGCGGATATACCGGCAATACCTTGCCGGTGACAGTGTCAATGCGATTCGGGATGCGCTGGAGAGTGACGGAATCACCGCGCCACGGAAAGGTGCTGCATGGACGACCGCGACCATACGCAATATCCTCGAAAATGAGCGTTTCTGTGGCGATGTCATCCTCCAGAAAACCTATGTCACCGACCCCATCAGTAAGAAAATCAAAAAGAATAACGGTGAGCTCCCAAAGGTGTTTATCAAGAACAATCATTAAACCAAAAATAAAAAAACAAGAAAAAATT
>JASDTK010000082.1:0-5006 GCA_041891555.1 Oscillospiraceae bacterium | reverse complement strand
TCGTTATGGTCTGGTGGATCGGTTTGCCGCTTGATTTCGAGTTTTCGGACATAAAATCTGTTCACACCTCAAACACAGCATATTTTAAAGACACTTCCCTTGCAACTGATGCCCATAGAAAAGCGGCGCAATAGCCGCGCCGCTTTTTCTGTATGCTTTTGTCCATTTTTTTAATTCGTCGTCGGTACCAAGCACATAGTGCGTGCCGCCGAGATGATGCGAGACTCCGATGTTGTAGTCAATACCCGCCTTTTTGTAATCGTAGGATTGAGTGACCCTGCTTCTTTCTGTCTGTGGATTGGGGATTGGAATCGCCGAAAGAAGACTCTGCGTATATGGGTGGACAGGATTAGAGAAAATTTCGTCTTTTGTACCCGTTTCAACAAGGTGCCCCATATGCAGCACACCGATTCGCTCGGAAATATATTTCACCATTGAAAGATCGTGAGCGATAAAGAGATAGGCCGTCCCCGTCTCCTTCTGAATATCCTTCATCAGATTTACAACCTGTGCCTGTATGGAAACATCCAACGCGCTGATGCACTCGTCTGCGATGATTAGCTTAGGATTCATGACAAGGGCGCGGGCAATTCCCACTCGCTGGCGCTGTCCGCCGGAAAACTGGTGCGGGTAACGCTCCGCGTGCTCCGGGTCGAGCCCGACTTTCAGCAATATATCAGCGACCTTTTCTTTTCGCTCCTCGCGGCTGGAATACAAATGATGAATATCGAGTCCCTGGGCAATAATATCCTCCACCTTTTTGCGTGGGTTCAGACAGGCCATCGGATCCTGGAAAATCATCTGCATTTCGGTGCGCAGACGCTCGTTGTTTTTTCTTGAGAGCTTTCCCGAAATGTCCATTCCATCAAAGGTAATGCTTCCCTCAGTAGGGTCGTATAAGCGAATCACACTGCGTCCGATAGTGCTCTTGCCGCTGCCTGACTCACCTACCAGCCCATAGGTCTCTCCGGGGTACAGAACGAAGTCGACACCGTCGACCGCCCGAACTGTATATGTACGGCTCATTTTGAAATACTGCTTCAGGCCCTTGACCTCAAGCAGAGGCTTTCTTTTATCTGACATTTCGCTCACCCTCCTTCAGCATGCGGGCTATGCGGCTTTTAAGCTCAGCGGGCATATCCACCTTCGGCGCGCGTTCATCCAGCAGCCAGGTTGAAGCGTAATGCGTGTCGGAAATTTTGAACATCGGCGGTTCAAGCCTCTCGTCAATCTTGAGAGCATAGATGTTGCGGGGCGCAAAAGCATCGCCCTTAATCGCATTTTTGAGGCTGGGAGGCGAGCCGGGAATTGTATATAGCCTGCTGTCGTCGGTGTCGAGGTCCGGCATCGCCGAAAGCAATCCCCATGTATAGGGATGTCTGGGGTCAAAGTAAATCTCGTCTACCTTTCCTTTTTCTACGATTTTGCCTGCGTACATGACGTTTACATAGTCCGCAACCTTTGCGACTATACCGAGGTCATGTGTAATGTAAATGACGCTTATGCCGCGCTCGCGCTGAATTCTCTGTATGAGCTCAATTATTTTTGCCTGAATTGTCACGTCCAGAGCAGTGGTCGGTTCGTCGCAGATGAGCAGCTCGGGGTCGCAGGCAAGGGCAATCGCTATAACGACACGCTGACGCATACCGCCCGAAAGCTGGTGCGGATACTGCTTCATCCTCTTTTCGGGATCGTCTATGCCGACTTCCTTAAGAAGGTCGAGAGCTTTGTCATAAGCCTCATTTTTCGAAGTGCCGTAATGCCAGATCATGCCCTCCATAATCTGTCTGCCGATTGACATCGTGGGGTCAAGGCTCGTCATAGGGTCCTGAAAAATCATGGCTATAAGCTTGCCGTTAATTTGCTGACGCATTTCCTTTTTCGAGAGTTTCAAAAGGTCTATCGTTACTTTTTCGTTTGCTTCCCGATTATAGGTGAAGTTTACGGTGCCGCTGTTAATAACGGCGTTCTTATCGAGTATGCCCATTACGGCCTTCATTGTGACCGACTTTCCGCTTCCGGATTCGCCCACTATCGCGAGAGTCTCGCCTTTATAAAGGTCAAGATCCACACTGCGTATGGCGTTCACGGTTGCGCCAGAAGAAACAAATGAGACTGAGAGCTTACGCATTTCGAGTATTTTTTCCCGTCCTGTTTTTTCCATATCCCTCACCTCACATTTCCTTGAGCTTCGGGTCAAAGGCTTCACGCAGACCGTCGGCAAGCATATTGAAGCAGAGCATCAGAAGCGCCAGAACGAGAATTGGAGGAACTATCTGATAAGGATGAGTCGTGAAGCTGTTGAAAGCGTCGCTTATGAGGCTTCCGAGACTGCACATCGGAACGGGTATGCCTAGTCCTACAAAGCTTAAAAACGCTTCTGTAAAAATTGCTGTGGGTATGCTGAACATAAGCTGTGTAATTATCTGTCCGATAATATTCGGCAGCACCTCGCTGAATATGATGAAAAAGTGCTTGGCTCCGAGCGTCCTTGACGCCAGAACGAATTCCTGCTCCTTGAGCTTCAGCATCTCGGCGCGCGCTATTCGGCTCATACCTATCCATTCGGTAATCATCAGCGCAAATACGATGGTTATAAAACCGTGAGGAAGTACGAGCATGAGGAGCGTAACGATTACAAGGCGCGGAATACCGTTTATAATTTCGGCAATCCTGCACATAACGTCATCAACTTTCCCGCCGAAATAGCCGCTGATAAGGCCGTAGCTCATGCCGATAATCATATCGATAATTGCGGCGCAGAGTGCAATTCCAAGAGATATGCGGGTTCCTTCCCAGACACGGGTCCAGATATCGCGTCCCAGAACGTCGGAACCGAACCAGTAATACGTATCTTTAAGACCCTTTTGTTCGTAACCGTTAATCTCCTTTGTGCCGGTAGTAGTTTTCAGCGATTCGTCACCGTCAAAAACACCTATGTTTTCTAGTCCCTGCACTCTCGGCGCAAAATTCTTCTGAGCAAGATTCTGTTCCTTATAGGAGTACCCCGTCATCAGAGGCCCGAAAGCGGCAAGAAGTCCGATTATTATCACAAGTATCAGCGATATCACGGCACCCTTATTTGCAAAAAAGCGGCGGCGAACCTCCAGCCAGAAATTTTGGCTTGCGAAGTTCGTATCTATCCTTGTCGTTTCCGCATTTCCGCGCAAGGTAAAATCATCGGGCAGGAATTCATATGTATCCGTTGTGATTTCCGGTCCCGAAACCGCAACAGGCATTCTCTTCTTCAGCTTTGCCATCAGTTGTCACCCTCCTTTGCCAGACGGATACGCGGGTCGATTACACCGTAGAGGATGTCAACCGCGAGCATAATGCCTATGTACATTGCGCTGTAGATGAAGCTCAGAGCAATGACGACGTTGTAGTCGTTGGACTGTATTGCCGTGACAAGCAGGCTGCCGACACCGGGTATCGAAAATATCTTTTCGACGACCAGACTTCCTGTCATGAGGTCAACAATCAGAGGCGCAAGAACCGTGACTATCGGGATGAGCGAGTTGCGCAACGCGTGACGAATTATCAGAGGCGTTCCATAAATGCCCTTGCTTTCAGCCAGAAGCATATAGTCGCTCCCCAGTACCTCCATCATTTCTGTTCGCGTAAATCGCGCGATTGAAGCAAGCGTAAACAGGCTCAGCGCTATGCTGGGCATCACAGAACTTGCAACGGGGCTGTTCTGCGAGTATAGCATCGGCAGCCAGCTCAGCTTGAAGCCGAAGGTATAACTGAGTCCCAGAGCAAAAACATAGCTTGGGACAGATACGCCCAAAACGGAAATAATTGTGCAGAGCGTGTCCCAGAAGGTATTGTGCTTCAGCGCGGCTATTATGCCTAAAATCAGTCCGACTATCGCGCCCAGTGTGACGGCCATGCCGCCGACGGCAATGCTTATCGGTAGGCGCGATTGTATGAGTTGACTGATAGGCGTATTCTTACTGATGTTATAACTTACGCCGAAACTTCCGCGGAACATGTTGTACACATACTTAAAAAATTGAACAGTTATCGGCTGATCAAGACCATACTTTGCGTTCAGCGCCGCTTTCTGCGTTGCGGTAAGCTTTTCGTCGTTGAACGGCGAACCGGGCATCAGTTGGAGCAGAATAAAAAGCACCAGAGTAATGGCCAGCAGCGTAAATATGGAAATAAGCACACGTTTTAGAATGTATTTCTTCAAGTCGTATCTTCTTCCCTTCCTCTAAACAAATAAGCAAAAGCATAACACACGCATATGAGCCCGCGGGTACAGGCAGTGTCTACCTTAAACGGGTTCGTATGCGCGGGTTACGCCCGAATGCCGCGCGAAGGCCTTGAAAATATCCAAAGCCACCGCGCGGCAAAAAGGGTCCTACACGGACGTTTTCAGTAAACTTTTAGCCCTTTACCGTGTTTTTATAAACTCTGTTCAAAGCGCAGGGGTGGAATTCAACTCCGGTAACGTTTGCTTTGATCATATCGGCATTTGCCTGAGTGTAGAGCGGGAAGATAACGGCCTCATCCATGGCAATCTTCTCGGCCTGCTTCAGGGCTGCCCAGCGGCCCGTAAGATCGGTGCAGAGATCGCCTGTTGTGGTTTCGGCTATAAGCGCGTCATAATCAGCATTGCTCCACAGACCGTAGTTGTTTGAGTTGTTGGTGACCCACATTGCAAGATATGTCATCGGGTCGGCATAGTCGGGTCCCCAACGGGTGAGAGCAAGGCAGAAGTTGCCGTTCTGGCAGTCTTCGACGCGCTGCTTTTTGGGTTCGACTCTAAGCGTGATTGTGATACCCGGAAGAGTGCTTTCTATTTCTTCCTTAATAACAGCCGCGACGTTCTGCTGAATTTCGGTGTCGTCGACTATCATTTCGAAACTGAAGTTATCCTTGCCGAGATCTTTTTTAGCAGCTTCATAGAACTCAAGCGCCTTTGTTGTATCAGAAGCGCAGACATCCTTGAACTCTTCCTGGTTGGCGCTGAAATCATCGCCAGCAGGGCCTGTAGC
>JASDTK010000081.1:0-5009 GCA_041891555.1 Oscillospiraceae bacterium | reverse complement strand
ACAACGATTTTATTTTTTCAATAGTGAGCGAGGAGCTGGGCTTCATCGGCGCCGCGCTGGGAGACCCGTTTTTTGGGCTCATCCATTCAGCCGGCAAGAGCGGCTACCAGAAAATGTTCACGGATATGGAAAAGGCAGGCATTAAAAACGCAAAGGAACGCGGCATGGATGTCCGCGAATATATATACGATATGCCGCTCGTCATGGCAGCGGCGGACATGGTAATCTGCCGCAGCGGAGCGTCGACTCTGAGCGAGCTTACAGCGCTGGGCAGACCCGCAATTCTTGTTCCCTCACCGAACGTGACGAACAACCATCAGGAAAAAAACGCGCGCGTACTAGAAAAAGCCGGCGCTGCCGTAGTTATTCCCGAAAGCGAGATTACGGAGGATAAACTCCTCGGCTCCGTTTCTCTGCTTCTGAGCCGTCCGGATACCCTCTCTGCTATGGCGGAGCAGATGAAAAAAATCGGCAAGGGTGACGCTACCGAGAAAATTACCGATATCATTCTCGACCTTGTAAAGTAACGACGAATCACACCAAGGATAAATCCGGCCAGAAAATGCGGCCCGCACGCGCTTTTCAAACACAAAAGAAAATTTGCTTAAAGTTTGAATTAGCACATTTTACGGCTTCCGCATAGTATGGCGTGTAAAATCCACAGTGCGGAGGGGTAAACATGAGCGTTTGGAAAGTTTCGGGCGGTAAAAAGCTTTTTGGCGACATAAGAATACAGGGATCGAAGAACGCGGTGCTTCCCATTATGGCGGCGGCAATAATAACCGGCTGCGAGACGGAACTGCTGAACTGCCCGCAGCTCAGCGACGTCGAAGCGGCTATGGCTATTTTGCGGCATTTGGGCTGTAAGGCGGAGCGCGACGGGGATACGGTCTGGATCGACTCAAGAGGGATGAACCGAACGGACATTCCTCACGACCTTATGCGCGAAATGCGCTCGTCCGTTATCTTTTTGGGTGCAATTCTGGCCCGCGCTCATGAGGCGGCGCTTTCTTATCCGGGCGGCTGCGAGCTCGGGGCCAGACCCATTGATCTGCATCTCGAGGCGCTCAGGAGCCTAGGAGCGGAAATCAGCGAGCAGGGTGGAAGCCTGTACTGCCGCGACAAGGGTCTGAAAGGCACAAGGATTAATCTCTCCTTCCCGAGCGTCGGCGCGACGGAGAACGCAATGCTCGCCGCCTGCGGAGCAGAGGGAGAAACAGTTATAACAAACGCCGCGAAGGAACCTGAAATAATTGACCTGCAGGATTTCCTCCGAAAGCTCGGAGCAGAGATTTCAGGTGCGGGCTCTTCGACTATAACAATCAGCGGTTTTGTGCCGCAGGAGAAAGTCGGTCACAGAGTAATGACGGACCGCATAGTTTCAGCGACTGCGCTCTGCGCTACGGCGTCAGCAGGCGGTTGCGTGACGCTCAAGGGTGTCGTACCGGCGTATTTTGAAACCGTTACGTCCGTTCTGGAAACAATGGGCTGTGAAATTGAACGCCACTCGACATCCGTAAAAATTACTTCGGATGGCAGGCTGCGGGCTCCCAGGCCGATTGTGACCCGCCCTTATCCCGGTTTTCCGACCGACGCCCAGCCGCTTTTGATGGCCGCTTCGCTGAAGGCCGCGGGAACAACAGTGTTCACCGAGAACATATTTGAAAACCGCTACCGTCATGTTCCGGAGCTTCTGAGATTCGGCGCAGATATCAGCGTCGTTGGCAGAGTTGCCGTTGTGACGGGCGTAAACGAACTTATGGGCGCGCCGGTTACCGCGACCGACCTTCGCGGAGGCGCTGCCCTCATTACAGCGGCTTTGGGAGCGAGAGGATTCACAACCGTGTATGATACGGGACACGTCGTGCGCGGATATGACGATTTTGATAAAATGCTTATAAGTCTGGGCGCTGACGTGAGTTTCGATCCGGATACTCTGGCATCCGTAGTGTAAGTTCAGGCGATTAGCCCTAATGCAGTCCGGCTGCGACGAAACGGCGGGTTCAGTTTTTCCTGAACCCTTAATGCCAGCTTTCGGAAACGGGAGGAAAAATGGCTGTAGCGCAAAAGAAGAAAAAGAAAAACAGCGGGACGAGGAGCTTTGTTTTCAGCTCCGTTTCGTTCATAGTAATCTGCGCCGCGCTGGTGTTTGGCATGAGCGTTTTCTTCCGTGTGTCCAATATCGAGGTCGTCGGCGCAGGACGCTATACAAAGCAGGAAATTGTCGCTGCGTCCGGACTAAAGGACGGGGACAACCTCATGTTTATAAACCGCGAGGCCGCCGCAAAGAAAGTTTATTCGGCACTGATTTACATCGGGGATGTCAAAGTCAGCAGAAAGCTGCCGAACAAAGTTGTGATCACTGTCTCGGAAAGCGGCGCAGCCGCCGTTATTGAGACTGATTCCGGCCTGTGGCTGATTGACCAGAATTGCAGATTGCTTGAAGAATGCGCGACGCAGGATGCCGAGTCTCACATAAAAGTTAAGGGCGTAGCCGCAGTGAAGCCGAAAAAGGGCGACACGGTCACTGTCGCGGACGAGGACAAGCCCAAGCTGGCATTTCTGAAAGGTATCTTAGCCGGAATGTCTGCAAGCAGCATAATTCCGAATGTCGGCTCAGTCGATTTGAGCAATGTTCGAAATGCAGAGTTCGACTACATGGACAAGAGATTCACGGTCAAGCTCGGAACCAACGAAAATCTGGATTACAAGTTTGAATTACTGCTGAATGTTATTCAGAAGCTCGACTCCGACGACACGGGAACTATCGACCTTTCGCAGAACAAAAAGGCTCAATTCAGCCCGTTTTGAAGAAAGAGGCAAACTTCGCTATAAAAATGGATAAAATTCTAAAATAATTTTTTAGTTCACATAACATATTTGCAAAGAATACTTGACCTAGAGCAAAATTCGTTATAAAATAAAGCGAATACTTAGATAATTGCCTGAACTGTATAATTATGTTCAGATTGATAAAACATGGGAGGCTATGAATATGTCGTTTCAGCTTGAAACCGGTCCCGAAAATGTTGTTACAATAAAGGTAGTTGGTGTTGGCGGAGCGGGAAATAATGTTGTCAACAGAATGGTCAAATCCGGAACGAAGGGCGTTGAGTTCATCGCCATCAATACGGACAAGCAGGCCCTTTCCGTTTCCAGCGCAACACAGAAAATACAAATCGGCGAAAAGCTGACTCACGGACAGGGCGCCGGCTCAGATCCCGAGATCGGCAAGCGCAGCGCGGAAGAAAGCCGCAATAATATCGCCAAGAGCTTTGAGGACGCCGACATGGTGTTCATCACAGCCGGCATGGGCGGCGGAACCGGAACGGGCGCGGCGCCCATCGTTGCGGACATAGCGCGTGAATCCGGAATACTTACGGTCGGCGTTGTCACAAAGCCTTTCAGCTTTGAGGGCAAGCGCAGAATGGATCAGGCAAAGCAGGGAATAAACGACCTGCTTGGAAAAGTTGATTCACTGCTTATCATCCCCAATGACCGTCTTAAATTTGCTACCGATCAGCGCGTTACCTTTGCCAACGCTTTTGAGATTGCCGACGATGTCCTGCATCAGGCCGTCACAAGCATCTCCGATCTTATTAAAAACACCGGCTTCATCAATCTTGACTTCGCCGATGTCACGACAATTATGAAGGACGCGGGCTTTGCCCACATGGGCGTAGGACATGCCGTTGGCAAGGGCAAGGCGGAGGATGCTGCCCGTATGGCGGTTGCAAGTCCCCTCATGGAGACCTCGATTGACGGCGCCAGAGGCGTCCTCATCAACATCACAGGCTCTATGGATATGGGGCTTGAGGATGTTGAGGCCGCCGCAAACCTCGTACAGGCTGCCGCTCATCCCGAGGCAAATATTATCTTCGGCGCAACCTTTGACGATACGATGGACGATGAAATCCGAGTAACCGTCATTGCTACCGGCTTTGACGACGGCCCTGTCAAGAAGGCCGGGGAAGCGAAGAAGGAACGCGAAACTGAAAAAACTCAGGGACTATTCTCGGCGGCTTCCGAAATGGCCGGAAAACAGCCCGAAGGACAGAAAAAAGAAGAGGATCCCTTCGATAGTATTTTTAAAATATTTAACTCCAAGTAATCTGCATAAACTGTATAGAGCTCCCTCTGCCTAAGGTGGCGGGGGGAGCTTTTGAAATAGCAATACGATTTTCGGGGAGGAGGCAGCCATGGAAAAGCCGAAAGGAAAAAATCGGATACTGGCGGGTATCAAAGAGCTTGTCGATATTTATGTCAATAACCGCGTTTCACGTTCGGCGGCGGAACTTTCGTATTTTATGACGCTCTCCATTTTCCCGACGCTGATCTGCGTTCATGCGATGCTTGTATGGTTTCTTCCCGGTATAAATGTGACGATTGACGCGCTCGAAGGAATTATCCCATCCGAAACGCTGGATATAATTTCCGACTATCTGCAATATGTCACAACCCATAACAACAACGCGCTTTTGACGGCGGGAATTGTCGGTATGGCTACGACTTCAGCCGCAGCCTTCCGCTCGATACACGCCATTATGGGCGACATTCAGGGTGCTGCACGCTTTCGCGGAGTATTTGCCCTCCTCTTCAGTTTTGTGTTTTCGATAATATTTATGGCGGCAATTTATTTTTCTATTATAGTAATGATTACCGGCAACTGGATTTTCAATTATATAGGCGATATTTTTCCCATCGTTGCCGGACTGCAGGTATGGAATCTGCTCAAGTTTCCGCTGATGCTTGTAATCTTTGTTCTGATAATCTACGGCCTGTACCGAATCACGGCACCGGTCGACATACACCGCACTCTCTTTCCCGGCGCTATGACCGCCTCGGCGATTCTGGTTCTTGTCAGCGTACTGTTTTCATGGTTTATCAGTATGTTCACGAAATACCCTCTGATATACGGTTCGCTTGCGTCGATTATCATATTTATGCTCTGGATTTATATCTGCGGGCAGATACTTATTATGGGCAACGCGCTGAATGTGGTCATACGG
>JASDTK010000080.1:0-1027 GCA_041891555.1 Oscillospiraceae bacterium | reverse complement strand
GCGCGAGGCTGATTGCAAACAAGGCTTCGTTTAGGTTTAAAACAAAGCGAATTGAGGACATATGCGAACAACTGCGTAAGCGCATTTAGGAGATTAGTTATATGATTAAGATATATAACACTGGAGATATGTCCGTAGAGGATATTATTCCACGAAAAAGTGAAAGTTTTAATGTTGCAGCCACGGTTACGGAAATTATCACGCGTGTACGCGAGATAGGTGACTCCGCCCTTCGAGAATATGGGCGGAGATTCGACGGCGCTTCGCCCGCACTATTGGAAGTAACTGAAGAAGAGCGGAAAAAAGCGCTTTTAAATGTTGAACCGGAGTTTCTTGAAATAATGAAAGAGGCTGCGGAAAATATCAGAAACTACCACAGCCGCCAGATAAGAAGCGGCTACATCATTCAGGAATCGGAAGGCATAATCCTCGGACAAAAGGTCACCCCGCTCGCCAGCGTCGGACTTTATATACCGGGAGGGACGGCAAGTTACCCATCGTCCGTTCTGATGAACTGCATTCCCGCAAAACTCGCGGGAGTCGGCCAGATTGTAATGACAACTCCGCCCGACAAAAACGGAAGCATCAGCCCGAATATCATTGCGGCGGCGGATTTGGCCGGAGTCGACAGAATTTTTAAGATTGGCGGAGCGCAAGCGATTGCCGCTCTCGCTTACGGCACCGAAAGCGTTCCCAAAGTTGACAAAATTGTAGGCCCCGGAAACGCCTATGTTGCCGAGGCGAAGCGTCAGGTCTTTGGTATAGTGGGCATTGACATGATTGCCGGTCCAAGTGAGGTCCTTGCCATAGCGGACGGAAAAAGCGACCCTGCTGTTCTTGCAGCGGACCTGCTCTCACAGGCGGAGCATGACAAGCTTGCAACAGCGGTCCTGATAACGGACTCGAAGGAGCTGGGGGGAAAAGTCGCGGCCGAAATTGAAAAACAGCTCAAAAAACTGCCGCGCGAGGAGATTGCAAGAGCCTCGATTGAGCAGAACGGAAAGATAATAATTGCGCGCAGCATAGA
>JASDTK010000079.1:2393-5139 GCA_041891555.1 Oscillospiraceae bacterium | reverse complement strand
CTTCGAACGGTATGTTTAACGGCACAAGCTCAACTACTTTTTCACCAGCCAGCAATATGACACGCGGAATGTTTGTTACTGGTCTCGGACGCTATGGCGGCGCGCCTGCTGTAAGTGATGGCTATGATCTGGGCACCATCACAAAATCGGACGTCAATATGCGTTCTAACAGCTCTACGAGTAACACCAGCGTTTTATACTGTCTGCAAACCGGCACTGTTGTTTCAGTAATCAGTACTGCCAAAGATCTCTCCGATCCCGCTTATACCTGGTACTATGTCAAATATAACGGCACTCTGGGATACATCAGAAGTGACCTGATGACTGTGACCGAAAATGGCTTTTCGGACGTTTCCGACTCCGCATATTACTGCTCATACGTTCAATGGGCGTTTTCCTCCGGCATCGCGTCCGCAACCGGTGACGGCGTCTTCTCTCCGGAACGTGATATAACCCGCGAAGAAATCTGCTCCATGCTCTATAACTACGCGGCTTTCAAGAACTATCAGCTCGACCCTACCGTTCCGTCCGCAAGCTTCACGGACAGCGCGTCAATTACAGCGGCCTGCGCTACAGCGGTTTCCGCTATGCAGCGTGTCGGCGTGATTAACGGCTACACGGACGGCAGCTTCCGTCCGGGCGGCAGCGCTACCCGCGCGGAGGTTTCGGCTCTGCTCATGCGTTTTATCGGCGCGATTAGCTATAAAAAAGTTGTTGAGTCCTCAACCGATGCCAACGGCAGCTACATTTTCGGTACCGAAGTCCCGCAGAAAGCCGCTGTCAGCGCGGATTACTTCTCTGACGCCTGCTTTATCGGGCATTCGCTTGTCAACGGAATCCAGAATTCCTTTGGCTTGAGCTCCACCGATTTTTACGCTGTCAACGGGGCAACCGCGAAATATTTTCTCGGACTGAAGGACTTTAAACTTTCTACAACCCATGTGGATGCGAGCGGCAGTACCGTAAACGATACCGGCACACTCGAACAGGCACTGTCCCTGAAGCAGTACAAAAAGGTTTACATAATGCTAGGCATCAACGAAATCGGTTCGGCCGACAGCGCACGTCAGTCCTTTTATAGCAGCATGAACAGCATTGTTGCGCTTGTTAAAAAAACTCAGCCCAATGCACTGGTTTACATAATCTCTCTTACGCCTGTTTCGCAGAAATGTTCAGAGAGTAACCAGAACTTTAATCGAGATAATGTTATTGATTTTAACTCTGTTATAAAGCAGGTCTGCCACTATAAAAATACTTATTATCTTAATGTATTTGACTTACTTTCTGATAGCAATGGCTTCTTACCTCAGGGTGCCCATGACCTGTCCAACTGGGACGGTATCCATCTGATTGCTTCTGAATATTATACTATTAAATCCTATTTACTTTCTCACACTGTTTGAAATAAAAAATCCGTTCGGAAGTCCGAACGGATTTTTAATTTAATTCCTGCGAATCGCAATGTCCTCACGTTTCGGTCCCGTGGAGACCAGATTTATCGGTGCGTGGATATGCGTTTCAATGAAATCGACATAGTCCTTGAGCTGCTTTGGAAGCGCACCATAATCCTTTACGCCGCGAATATCGCATTTCCAGCCCGGCAGAGTCTCATCCACAGCCGTGAGCACAGCTTCTGTCGCTCCCTGCATACGGCAGCCAAAATCGGTAGCCACGGCGTCAAACCAGCCGACTCTGCGAGGTCTGCCAGTCGTTGCGCCGTATTCACCGTTGTCCCCGCCCAGTCGGCGGAGCGTATCAGCCTCATCGCCGAACAGCTCTGTAACAAAGGCTCCACCGCCGACCGCGCTGGAGTAAGCCTTTGTAACGGCGATAACGTCCTTGATTTCCGTGGGCGGAATGCCGGCACCGACTGTACCGTAGCCCGCAAGTGTGTTTGAGGATGTCACAAATGGATAAATACCGTAATCGGTGTCCTTGAGAGTTCCCAGCTGGCCTTCAAGAAGGATGTCCTTCCCTTCCTTAAGCGACTTGCGTATAATTTCTGAAATGTCGCCTACAAATGGCGCGATCAGCTCGCGCTGAGAGACCATTTCGGAATACAGCTCTTCGGGATCGAGAAGAGGCTTGTGATACAGATGTTCAAGCAGGGTGTTTTTAATTTCGCATACGTTTTTAAGGCGGGCTTTCATAAGCTCGTCGTCAAAAAGCTCGTTCACCTGAAAACCTATCTTTGCAAACTTATCCGAATAAAAGGGTGCTATGCCCGATTTTGTTGAGCCGAAGGCCTTTCCGGCGAGGCGCTCTTCCTCATACGCGTCGAAAAGAATGTGGTACGGCATAACGACCTGTGTGCGGTCGGAGATGATGATTTTCGGCTCAGGAACCTGACGTTCCCTGAGCGCGTTTATCTCGTCTACAAAAGAACGTATGTTCAGCGCAACTCCGTTGCCGATGATATTCGTCGTATGCGGGTAGAATATTCCCGAAGGCAGCGAGTGCAGCGCAAATTTGCCGTATTTATTGATAATGGTGTGTCCGGCATTGGCGCCGCCCTGAAAACGGATAATGATGTCGGATTTCTCGGCAAGCATGTCGGTAATTTTGCCTTTTCCTTCATCGCCCCAGTTTGCGCCAACTATTGCCTTAACCATATTTGTCACCTCGTTGATTTGAATATGTCCATATTCATATTTTTCGTACTTTATAATTGTATATTATTTCTTATTCTTTTGCAAGGCGAAAATTAAGACTTTACTTTCGTAATTTACTGTTATAGAATGTGACT
>JASDTK010000079.1:0-2383 GCA_041891555.1 Oscillospiraceae bacterium | reverse complement strand
GCGTCAAGTGAACAGTTTTTGTTGCACTCCCGCAAACAATTAACGGATTTTTGTTTTCCGTAGAAATACAAAAGGTGGTGTTTTTATGAACAAACAGGCTAAAAAGCCCCGCAACGAAGAGATGTATCGGGCTATCCTGACTCTTAAAACCGTTGAAGAATGCATGGATTTTTTTGACGACCTGTGCACAATTACCGAGCTTCAGGCAATTGAGCAGCGCTATCAGGTCGCGTCGCTGCTTAATAAAGGCTGTATTTATAATGAAATTCTTGAACAAACGGGAGCGAGCAGCGCAACCATAAGCCGCGTGAACCGTTCTCTGCAATACGGTAAGGAAGGTTACGCCTGCGTCTTTAGCCGTCTGGCTGCGCAGGAAGAAAAATAAGAACCATCCCGAATTATTCTTTAATATTTGCTATAAACAGAACGACCATTCGTTTCATGATGGTCGTTTTGTACCTTGTTATCCGGAAAGGAGTGGAAATAATGAGTGTCTACGGCCCTCTGGCGCCTGTCTATGACAAGTTTACAAGCGATATCCGCTATGAAGATTTTGCGGATTTCTATGAAAAGGTCTTCAAAAAAAAGGGCAGAGTCGTCAAAACCATTCTGGATGTCGCTTGCGGTACGGGCACACTGACCGCGTTAATGGCACAGCGCGGCTACGAAATGCTTGCCGCCGATTCGTCCTCGGATATGCTTTGTATTGCGCAAGAAAAATTCTCGGAGCTTAAAGGCATCATTCCTCCTCTTTTCCTGTGTCAGTCAATGACGGAGCTTGACCTTTACGGCACCGTTGACTCCGCTATATCCTGCCTGGATTCAGTTAATTACCTCCCGCCCTCTGATCTTCCCGAGTTTTTCAGGCTTCTGCACCTTTTCATTGAGCCTGGCGGAATATTTATTTTTGATGTCAACTCTCCTGAACGCCTGCACTCGCTCGACGGCTTCACCTCTGTTGACGAGGACGAGAATAACCTTTGCCTGTGGCGGGCAGACTTTTCAGAGGAAGAAAAGGCGCTTTATTACGGAATGGATCTTTTTACCCGCAGAGGTAGGTTCTGGCAGCGTTCTTTTGAGGAGCATATCGAATACTGCCATGAGCCGAAAGAGTTATCAAAGCTTTTATTGTCCGCCGGCTTTGCCGAAATCGAAACACGCACGGACGGTCCGCAGAGCGAGCTAGGCAGAATTTTCATCGTCGCGGAGAACACTTCGCATTGAGGTAGCATTTAATGGATGAGATCATACGTGCCGTCACGAGCGACGGTTTTATAAAGATATCCGCTATCAGCGGACGCGGCATAGTTGAGTACGCGAGACGCATTCACGGTCTCAGCCCTGTAGCTTCCGCCGCGCTGGGAAGAACGCTCTGCGCCTGCTCCATGCTCGGAGATTTGCTCAAGGAGGAGGGCGCAACGGTAACGCTTCGTATAAACGGAGGCGGGCCTATCGGCACGGTAATGGCCGTGTCGGACAGCACCGGAAACGTGCGCGGCTATGTTCAGGAGCCGCACATTGATTTGCCGCTCAAGCCCAACGGCAAGCTCGACGTCGGCGGTGCTGTCGGCAAAAACGGTACACTCACAGTCAGCCGCGACCTCGGACTCAAGGAGCCGTATATCGGCTCTACCGCCCTTATAAGCGGCGAAATCGCCGAGGATTTGACTTATTATTTTGTCGAAAGCGAGCAGGTCGGCGCGGCCTGCGGACTCGGTGTGCTTGTTGATACTGACCTGTCGATAAAATGCGCGGGCGGTTTCATCGTCGCGCTTTTGCCCGGCGCACCCTCGTCGCTTATTGAGACAGTTGAAAAAAACATCGCAAAAATGGGTCAGGTTACCGACATATTGAAAGACGGAACCGCAGAGGATCTGATAAACTGCGTTCTTTCGGGACTTGAACCCGAAATTCTGGCTCAGAAATCGGTCGAATACCACTGCTATTGCAGCCGCGAGCGTGTTCGGGGCGCTTTGGAAAGTATCGGACAGGAAGCGCTTGAGGAACTCGCCGAGAGCGGAGAAAATGCCGAGATAAACTGCCATTTTTGCAATAAGACTTATTCCTTCACACCCGACGAGATTCGGGCGATTTCTGCACGGCCGGAATAGCCCCGTCTACGTAGCAGGAAGGGCAAAAAAATGGGAAAATGACCTTGACAAGTGCCGAATAATTTAGTATACTGGCAAAGCCGCTTGAGGTTTTGCATATGGGAGCATAGCTCAGCTGGAAGAGCACATGCCTTACAAGCATGGGGTCACAGGTTCGAGCCCTGTTGTTCCCACCATACGCTTTCGGCGTAGATTTCCTGCAAGACCGGCACCAAAATGGCCCAGTAGTTCAGTTGGTTAGAACGCCAGCCTGTCACGCTGGAGGTCGACGG
>JASDTK010000078.1:4717-5148 GCA_041891555.1 Oscillospiraceae bacterium | reverse complement strand
CATTCAGCCAGTCTCCTTGCATTGATTGCGGCAGAATAACTGGCATCCTGTCGTGTATAATAGCAAGCTCAGGAGCTGCGGGCCGCGTCAGTATTATGAAACGCGGAATCTCCGATCCTTCCTCCGTCTGATACAGCCCAGCCATAAAAATCGGTTCTTTAGCTCGTATCGCGTACTTCTCCTTTTTTGCCCCGTCCTTCTTCCACTCAAAATACCAGCCTGCAGGAACCAGACAGCGCTGAGATTGAAAAGCTCGCTTGAACATCGGCTTCGTGTCCGCGCTTTCAAGGCGGGCATTTATAATTATCCCTTTGCCGCCGAAACCAGAAAAGCCCCACTGCATTAGCTGCGGAGAGACCGCCGTTATCACGGGCGCAATGTCTGTAGGGAACACCTCTCCCATCTTCATTTGCCCCAGCTGTTTAGCGTTC
>JASDTK010000078.1:0-4707 GCA_041891555.1 Oscillospiraceae bacterium | reverse complement strand
GCGGATTGCCTCAATAATAACATCTATAATATCGACACCGTCAGGGATGTAGTATCTTCCGCACATAAAAGCTCCTATCTCCGCTCAACGAACCAGCGGCCAATATTATTGCCAGAAATTGCGGGGCTACGCTCAAAAAACAGATAGCTCTGCTTGCCACGAACGGAAATCGTAAATCTGTCGCCCTGACCTCCGGCTTTCATCGCCGCAGCCTGACGTATATCTAGTATCTTGTCGATCTCGTAAATTGTTCCGTCTTCCCAAGTAATCTCTTTGGGAAACATTCTCCCTTCAGAATCGAACGTAGCACGTACGTCGACATAAACCTTTGCGTTTTCCATGCTCAAACCTTCCTCAGAAAGTCTCCCGTCGCCATAAGCGGCGGCTCTATAAACTCATAGCCTCTTCGTTTCATAAGCCTGAACTTGAAATCGAGCAGCTCCGGCGGAACGCCAAGCCGTGCCGCTGCACCGAAGAATGAAATATCGTCGTTGAGATGCGCGAGCACATCCTCGTCCTTCATCAGATAGTCTGCCGCGAAGATGTTCGCCTCATACTCTTTTCCTCCGGCCTTGTCGAAAACAGCAAAGTCATGGAAGGCTGCCGTACCGCAGGATTTGCTGTGGAGCACTGCATGCGCAAGCTCATGCATGAGAATGACGCGCTGTAGCTCCTCCGGAAGATCAGCGTTCACTGTTATGTGCTTCTGGCGGCAGGCGGTGATGAAAAAGCCCTTACAACATCCGTCATATGTTCCCATAGGCTCGTATCTGACGATGACATTCAACTCCTCTGCGAGCTTTGCGGGTTCAAGCTCGCCGTATTCCGCTTTTATCCGTTCAAGCTCCTTGAGCACATGATCGTTTTTCATCTTCCGTCACCTCCCTCCACAATTAATGGAACTTTATCTATTTACTGGCGTAAGTCTTCTTCGCTGCTTCCTTACAATCGACATAGGCCTTCATAACCGCCTGGAAAAAGGCGTCCTTGGCTTCATCGGATATGTCCCCACCGGCGAAAAGCGCCGCGTTCTGCTGCAAAAGAGTCTCAACGTACCGAGCCTGTCTCGCGCCATATCTATGTCTCGCGTCCTCAACGTAGTCCATGCTCTCTGCTCCATACTGCGGGTCGTCGATTTCATCGTTCTTCAGGTATTCTGGAGTCACGCCCAACGCTTTTGCGAGCTTATACAGCTGCGCAGGCTGCGGAATCCTGCCATCCGACTCATAGGATGTCACGGTTCTCAGTCCAATGCCCGCTTTTTTACCGAGCTCTCCCTGGGTAAGACCGAGCTCCGCCCTGCGGGATATAAGTTTATCCTTGAATGTTCTCATTCTACCAACCTCCAAACCATATACTGTATATTACGCAAGTCTCTTGACATTGTTGCACTTATTTGCTATCATTCAAGCGTAATATAGAGCAACTACTAGCAATCATGTGCATATTATATCTTAGCACAAATGCAGTGTCAAGTGAAATAATTGCGAATGGTTGCGTAATTTTACGTAAGGAGGTTCGATTATGGGTGAAAGGGCAATACTTCACAGCGATATGAACGCGTTCTACGCTTCGGTGGAGATTATGCTCCACCCCGAACTCAAAGGCAAGGCCGTCGCTGTCTGCGGCTCAACGGAGAACCGGCACGGCATCGTGCTAGCAAAGTCGGAGCTCGCAAAAAAAGCCGGCGTCAAGACCGGCTTAGCAAACTGGGAGGCGCAGAGGCTCTGTCCGGGACTGATACTTGTCCCGCCGCATTTTGAGGAATATATCAAGTACTCAAAGCTCGCGCGTGAGATATACCAGCGATACACGGAATTTGTAGAGCCCTACGGCATGGATGAGTGCTTTCTCGATGTAACACAAAGCTCTGAAATCTACGGCGGCGCTTATGCCGTGGCCGACAGGATAAGAAACGAGATAAAATCTGAGCTGGGACTCACGGTCAGCGTCGGCGTCTCATATAACAAGGTGTTTGCGAAGCTCGGCTCAGATATGAAGAAGCCGGACGCTATTACGCAAATTACGGAGGACAGCTTCAAAACGCAAGTGTGGCCGCTGCCCGCTTCAGACCTTTTCTTTGTCGGCAGGGCTACGGCGAAAAAGCTCTCTCGCTTCGGTGTCAACACGATAGGCCAGCTTGCAGCATTAACGCCCGAGTTTTTGAGGGAGACGTTTGGCAAGAACGGGCTTCTGCTCTGGGCCTATGCAAATGGACTCGATACGGCGCCAGTCATGCCGCAGGACTTTGTCATGCCGATTAAGTCCATTGGGCACGGAATAACCTGTACCTCAGACCTCGAAAACGAAGAAGAAGTCTGGCATGTTATGCTGGAGCTCTCGCAGGACATCGGGCACAAGCTGCGTGTTCAAGGGCTCAAGGCTTCGGGCATCCAGATTACGGTCAGGAGCAACGACCTTGAATTTAAGCAGTTTCAGGGCAAGCTAGCGAACCTGACGCAAAACCCAACAGACATCGCAAAGAAGGCGCGTGAGCTTTTTCACGCAAATTACGACTGGCACCTTCCGGTAAGAACTATTACGGTTAGGGCTATCGACCTGCGTGAAACGGAGGCACCGGAGCAAATAGACCTTTTCTATGATGCTCGCAAGGCGGAGAAAGAGGAGCAGCTATACAGCTGTGTCGAGGATATTCGCCGCCGTTTCGGCAAGCACTCGATTTGTTCCGCTGCGCTCATCGGCGATATAAAGCTGCCGTCGTACCGCGACCACGACCTCGTTATGCCCGGTATGATGGGACGATGAGTAGGAGCAATACAAACAACCCTCTGATTCAGCGTAAAGGTTCTAATTTTGTGCTTATTATGCTGTCTACATCAAGGCTCAACGAATATAGAACATCTGGGCGGATACAATATTTCGAGGGAGTGTAAATTATATGAGCCGAGAAAAGCTACTAGCACAGGTTAAAAACGAATACGCCCGTCTTGCCGACGAATCCAGTCAGCAACATTTCAGCCAAACCACTAGTGACATGACCGCTGATGATTACTATGGAAATCTTTTAAGCTTTGTAGAGAAAGAAATCAGCGCTGGAACATTCGACAGCTTTCATTCCGGTCGTGAAATAGTAGAAGCCGTTGCAAATGATAAGCGCAGATGGCTTAAGGATTGGAAAAAGGGTACTTGATTTATCATATTGGAGCAGATACTAACGATAATTAGAAGACGGTCAACCTTTCGGTAGACCGCCTTTTGCTTTGCTATTTTATCAAATCTTTCAACAGTTTTGATATTCCGGCATTCAGCTTTTCGGTTTCCTCATAATTAATATCAATTGTTAATACAGCACCCTCTCCTGCACCAGCAGGAACTAATAATCTGGGCATATTTGCAAAGCTGCGATCTTCTAATTCTACAACGGCAAATTCACCCTCGAAACGGTCAATAATCACTTTCATAGCGTTGCTCCTAACAGGTATATGAAGATATAAGCTTACCGCCAGCATCGTATAATTGTGCTGGGTCAGAGCTAGAATTGTTCCAGACGTTGCTTTTTGTCCATGTTAAACTGCCGCTTGCTCCACCGCTTGCAATAGTTACTGTTGCTCCGGCTTTAAGTGTATACGAAGGGAAAGTATACCTCTGGTTTCCCGTAACCGATACCAATTCCCAGCCAGATAATTCAACGTCGCTTGTTCCGTTGTTTTTTATAGTAACTATCTCCGCGACTTTATCAACGTTACTTATTACTACATTTGCAGTTATTACGGTGCCGATTCCCGAACTACCACCGTTTCCACCTGTAGAAGTCACTGAACTCGGCGACTTATTAACGGTTATATTTGTTCCGTCAGACTTGAAAATAACAGTGCCGTCTTTATCTGTCCGATATATAGCGGCTCCAATTGCGCTTAGTTTATCAAGCGTTATTTGCGCCGGATGTCCGTAGTCGTTACCCGTTCCAACGGAGATTACGGCGTATTTAGGTGCCACCTTACTTAAAAAGTCTTGTCCTGTGGACGAATTGCTTCCATGATGGCCGACTTTAAGAACATCGGCTTTTACATTTGCCGTTATTTCGTTTTCTGAAAGCTCCTCCGCGTCTCCCATAAATAAGAATGAGTTGTTTTTATAGGAAAGTTTGATAACTGCTGAATAATTGTTCAAATCATCATAGCTAGTGCCTACGGGGGCAATGATGTCTGCTGTTAGTCCATTCGCACTAAACATATTTACGCCAGCTTTTGCGGCTGT
This sequence comes from Oscillospiraceae bacterium, assembly GCA_041891555.1. Classification (GTDB taxonomy): domain Bacteria; phylum Bacillota; class Clostridia; order Oscillospirales; family Oscillospiraceae; genus UBA2658. The sequence continues at coordinate 489 of JASDTK010000078.1, read as the reverse complement.
TATCGTAAGGCCAGCACTTTTAATCGCCGTTAAAAGGCTTGAATATGTTTGCGTCGTAGTCGTGGTGTTTGGCATATATACTGCGCCGATTGCAAAGCTTTGTACAACCTTTGTCATGCCGCCGATATGATCAGCGTGAGGATGTGTTGCAACTAGATAATCAACCTTTTTATATCCGAGTCCCTTTATGTAATTGACAACTGTGTCACCGTATTCGCTTTCTCCCGCATCAATAAGCATTGTTTTCCCATCTGGAAGCTCGATAAATTCAGCATCGCCTTGCCCCACGTCCAGAAAATGAACGGTCAAATTGCCTGTCCCGCTTAAATATCCTACGGACGTATCAATCGTTATTGTGCCTGTGTTTCCATCCCAGCCAACGCCAAAGTTAAAAGCGCTTGCAATGTCACGGAGCTTAAAATAGTTATTATTGTTGACCTGAACCCCAGAAACTAAACCAGTAGGAATGTTAGTCACGAAATGATATAA
>JASDTK010000077.1:1180-5150 GCA_041891555.1 Oscillospiraceae bacterium | reverse complement strand
CTCCAAGAGCATCGGTATTCACCTCCATGCTCTGATGGTCGCCGAAGGCATCGGTATTCCGGCAGAGAAACTCGCCATAGTGCAGAATAACGCGGGCGGTACCTTCGGATATAAGTTCAGCCCGACAATGGAGGGCCTGCTCGGAGTCGCAGCGCTCGTGACAAAGAAGCCCGTGTTCCTCGGAATGAATATGTATCAGCAGATTACCTATACCGGCAAGAGATCCCCGTTCTTCATAAACCTCAAAATGGGCGCAGACAAAAACGGAAAAATAGTAGCAATGAAATCCGACTGGACAGTTGACCACGGCCCGTACTGCGAGTTCGGCGACCTTCTTACAATGCGCGGACAGCAATTCATCGGAGCCGGCTACAATATACCCAACATCAGAGGCGACGGCCGCACAGTCGCGACGAACCACGCATGGGGATCGGCCTTCAGAGGCTATGGCTCTCCGCAGAGCCTGTTCTCCTCCGAAGTTCTCGTCGACGAGCTTGCGGAAAAGATGGGCATAGATCCGCTTGAATTCAGGTATCAAAACGTGTACAGAGAAGGGGATACCACCCCAACCGGCTGCGCGCCGGATGTTATCGCGTTTCCGCAGGCGCTCGATAAGCTGCGCCCGATTTACAAACAGGCGAAGGAAGCCACGAAGCTCAAAAATGCCAAGGGTGGAGAAATAAAATACGGTGTCGGCATCTCGCTGCTGGAATACGGCTGCGGACTTGACGGTGCGGATTCCTCTGAAGCTTGGGTCGAAATAACCGAGAGCGGAGTAACAGTCGGCAACTCCTGGGAGGATCACGGCCAGGGTGCGGATATGGGAACGCTGACAGTTGCTCATGAGGCGCTGAAAGAACTCAAGATCAAGCCCGAACAGATTAAGCTCATCATGAACGACATGCGGTGTACACCAAATAGCGGACCAGCCGGCGGCAGCCGTTCAAACGTTATGACCGGAAACTCCACAAGAATTGCCTGTGAGAACCTTTTGGCGGCGCTGAAGAAGGAAGACGGCTCCTTCAGAACCTATAAGGAAATGGTTGCGGCGAAGCTGCCGACGAAATATGCCGGAACCTACACCGCTCCCTGCACTGCCTGCAGTGTGGAAACCGGACAGGGAAATCCGTTCCCGGTATATATGTACGGCGTCCTGCTTGCTGAAGTAGCGGTCGATACAACGACAGGTAAAACTAAGGTCGAGAAACTGACGCTCGTTTCCGACTGCGGGCCGATCATGAACAGACTGGTTCTGGAAGGTCAGCTCTGGGGCGGCATTACACAGGGCATAGGCCTTGCGCTCTCAGAGGACTTCGAGGATCTGAAAAAGAATACGACACTTGTGGGCTGCGGAATTCCTCAGATTCTGGACGTTCCCGATACGATGAACATCATTCATCAGGAAACCAAGAGACCGAACGGACCCTTCGGAATGGCGGGAGCAGGCGAAATGCCGCTTTCCGCGCCGCATGCCGCGATTATTAACGCAATATACAACGCCTGCGGAGTACGTATTACAAAGCTGCCCGCATATCCCGAAAAAGTATTAAAGGGTTTACAAACACTGTAAACAGTAATAGAATTCTAATAGTGACTTATTATAGACAAAACCGGATTTATCCGGTTTTGTCTATAAGGAGGTAAAAAATGGCTTCAAACCTTTTTGAAGAATGCGAAAAATGCCTTAATGAAGAGCCCGCGGCTACCACAGCGCACTGCCCGATTCATATCGATGTGGCTGCCCTGTGCGGTGAAATCGAAAAAGGTTCCTTTAAAAAAGCATATAAAATTCTGGAAAAGAGAATGCCCTTTGCCGGAATCATCGGGATGATCTGCGACCATCCCTGTGAAAGCGCGTGTGTAAGAGCCAAGCTGGACGGGGCGATAAGCGTTTCGGATCTTGAGCGTACCACCGTGTGGTATGGCGCGGAGCCGTTTAAAAAGGCTATGTCAGTTCCGAAAAGTAACGGAAAAGTCGCTGTTGTCGGCGGTGGCATAAGCGGTATTTCCGCCGCCTATGAACTGGATAAAAAAGGTTATTCCGTTACTATATATGAGAAGTCGAACAGGCTCGGCGGACAGATATGGAGCTATGAAGGCCGACTGCTTGATAAGAGCAGAATTGAAGAAGAACTTAAAATTATAGACCGTCTGGGTATCAGCACGGTCTTTAACCGTAAGATAAATATTGATACACTTAAAGCGCTGACGGCTGAATTTGACGCCGTTTTTCTTGGAACGGGCGATTGGGACAAGGAGCTTTCGATTGACCCGGAAACATTTCAGGTTTCGGATCTGCCCGTCTTTGCCGGAGGAAGACTGTTTACCAAAAACGATTCGGTAATCTATGCGGTGAGTTCGGGCAAGAGAGCCGCAGTATCAATAGAAAGATATATTAAAAAGATATCGCTAACAGCTGCCCGTGAGAGAGAGGGCTCTTTCGAAACCCCGATGAAGTACGATACGGAGAATGCCGAGCCGATTCCGAGAACAGAGAAGTCCGGCGATATCTATACACAGGAGGAAGCTATAGCCGAAGCAAGAAGATGCTTCAAATGCAGATGCACGAAATGCGTGGACGCTTGCAGTCACCTGCGGAAATTTAATGTGACTCCGAAAAGTTATGCAAGACAGATTCAAATAAACGAAAGCGTAATCATGGGAACGCGCTATGCGAATACCATGATAGATTCCTGCGCCGAATGCGGGCTGTGTAAGCAGCAGTGCCCCGTTGGTATCGGAATGGATGAACTCATCCACCAGACAAGGGAGAGCATGGTGGAAAAGGGTAAGATGCCTGTTTCCGCCCATGATTTTGCGCTGAAGGATATGGAGTTCAGCAACAGCGACAGGTTCTTTATGGTAAAATCCCCGCCGCCGATACCGGAGGAACAGCTTGAGGCAAGGAAAAGGGAACTGTTCACATATCCACGCCTTTCCTTTTCCAAATACGCACAGTCCCTTTTTAACGGTGAGAATCCCGGTCATGAAAAAGTCGACTATCTGTTTTACCCCGGCTGCCAGCTGTCGGCCTCATATCCGGAATACGTTGAAAAAACGTATAAATACCTGTTATCCGTGATAAAAGAAGGCGTCGGACTGATGCTGGGCTGCTGCGGCGCACCCGCCGACTGGGCGGGCAGGCAGGATTTAATGAAGCGCAGCACAGACAGACTGAAAAACACGTGGCTTGAAATGGGAAAGCCGACCTTCGTTCTGGCCTGCTCAAGCTGCAGCGCTATTTTCCAGAAATACCTTCCCGATGTACCGTTTATTTCGCTTTGGGAAATATTTGAACGTTACGGCTTGCCGGAAGCCGCAAAAAACGGAGAAGGCCACATCCTTACTATTCATGATGCCTGCGCGACAAGGCATAACAGCAAAATACACGAAAGCCTCAGAAGCGTCGCGGGAAAGCTCGGTTACGAAATAAAGGAGCTTAAGTACTCAAAAGAAAAAACAAAATGCTGCGGCTACGGCGGCTTAGTCTGGTATGCCAACCGCGAACAGTCGAATGACTTTGTGAAGGACAGAATAAGCGAAAGCGATGAGGACTACCTGGTCTATTGTGCTATGTGCAAGGATTTGTTTGTTGACAGCGGAAAGAGAACATTTCATATACTGGATCTGATTTATGGGAATGATATGGAGGAACTCGCTCTGAAAACCATGCCGAATCTTTCGGAAAGGCACAGAAACAGAGCGCTGCTGAAAAAGAAGCTTCTTAAGGAATTATGGAATGAAGAAGCCGGATCGGAGCCGACACATATGAAGAACCTGATTATTCCGGATGAGATTATGCGAAAAATTGATGAACGGTATATTCTTGTTGAAGATATCGAGAGCGTAATCAGCCGTTCACAGGAAACGGGCGAACGCTTTTTCAATCCTGAGGAGGGCAGCTACCTCACCAGCCTTCGTATAGGTGACGTTACCTTTTGGGTTCGATATATCGAAAAGGACGGAGAAG
>JASDTK010000077.1:0-1170 GCA_041891555.1 Oscillospiraceae bacterium | reverse complement strand
ATGAGCTATTGAGCAAAGAGGGACTAGAATATGAAGGAAGAAAACGAGAAGAATTTGCCCTGGATCTGCGACAAATGCAAAAAGGCCTTGCAGCTCAGCAAAGTAAAAGTCTGTTATCTGGGGGGCAATTTTGAGGTTGAATTGATGAAGTGCCCCGAATGCGGCGCGGTTTATATCAGCGAGGACCTGGCTCTCGGCAAAATGCTTGAGGTCGAAAAGGGCCTGGAGGACAAATAATGGAGCGTCCCAACGCCTATGAGAGCGGCTGCATGCAGGAAGTGATGGGAGATGCTCTTCGGCCCGGCGGATTTATACTGACTGACTTTGCTGCAGAATACTGTGCCCTTACTACGAAGAATTCTGTACTGGATTTGGGCTGCGGCCGCGGGGCGACAGTGCGTCATCTGTTTGAAAAATACGCAATTGAAGCTTTAGGCGTCGATTCTTCAGAAAAGCTTATTGAGGAAGCGGGAAACAGTTATGGCTTTGACGCTTTCGTCAGGGCAGAGGGCGAAAACCTTCCTTTTGAGGACGACAGCTTTGACTGCGTCTTTGCCGAGTGCAGCTTGTCTCTGATGGACGCGGATGCCGCGCTTAAGCAGGTACGCAGAGTTCTCAGGGGAAACGGTTTTTTTGTGATTTCCGATGTATATGCGAAAAGCCCGGATTCGCTTGATGAGTTAAAAAGCTTCTCGCTCAACAGCTGCATGAGAAGTCTGCACAATCTGGAAAAACTAAAGAACAAATTGGAGGAATCTGATTTTTCACTGGCTTATTCGGAGGACTGTAGCCATTTTCTTAATGAGCTTTTGGTAATAATCGTGTTCTCCTACGGCTCTATGGGCGAATTCTGGAAAACAGCGGCGGGCAACTGCATCAGCGGCGAGGATTTTTACAGGGCGCTGAAGAAGTGCAGACCGGGATATTTTCTGCTGATAGCGAGAAAAAGGGAGGCAGCTTATGAATGATGAACTCGGATTCCAAATGTTCAAACTAACAAATCTGGGGTACTGCTGCTCACAGATAATGATGAAGATGGCTCTCGACGCGGAGGGAAAAGAGAATGAGGATTTGCTGCGCGCCGTAAACGGCCTTTGCCTCGGAGCCGGCAGCTATCAAAAAACCTGCGGCGTACTCACGGGGGGCATAGCCATTCTCGGACTGTACGCG
>JASDTK010000076.1:0-5197 GCA_041891555.1 Oscillospiraceae bacterium | reverse complement strand
CAGTTATTGCCGTGCTATTTTACAACATTGCGCGAAATAGTTCAAGCCCGGGGTGGGGTACTCATCTGGATTAATAACATTAAACTATTGCGCAACAGGGAAATATCGGATAAAGTAAAATATAGGCCGTCAGTGTCTTTTTTAAGCTAGATTTAAGGTTTTTGGAGTAAATCATATTATATAAGAATATAAGAATATAAGAATGGAGGTGTCTGTATGCGCTTGCTGCTTGCCGAGGACGAAAAGGAGCTTTCGAACGCTCTTGTTACTATTTTGAAGCATAATAATTACTCCGTCGACGCGGTTTATGACGGACTAGAGGCGCTGGATTATCTTCAGGCCGAAAATTATGACGGAGCGATTCTGGATATTATGATGCCGAAGATGGATGGCTTGACCGTCCTTAAAAAGCTGCGTGAAAAGGGCAGCGACCTGCCCGTGCTTATGCTTACGGCGAAGTCCGAGATTGACGACAGGGTCATAGGCCTTGACAGCGGAGCGGACGACTATCTTACTAAGCCCTTTGCTACAAAGGAACTGCTTGCCCGTATCCGCTCAATGACAAGGCGGCAGGCGGAGGTCACGGACAATATTCTACGCTACGGAAATATCAGACTGGACCGCTCAACCTATGAGCTTTCGGCCGAGGGAGGCAGTTTCCGTCTTGCCAACAAGGAATTTCAGATGATGGAAATGCTCATGGCAAATCCGAAAATACTTATCTCCACCGACAGGTTTATGGAGAAAATCTGGGGTTATGACAGCGAAGCCGAAATAAATGTCGTTTGGGTTTATATCTCCTATCTGCGTAAAAAGCTTTCGGCAATAAACGCTAACACCATCATCAAGGCGTCCCGGGGCGCGGGCTATTCTCTGGAGGAAAAATCATGATAAAAAGGCTGCAGAGAAGATTCGTAATTATCGCCGTCTGCGCCGTAGCTGCTGTTCTGATTGTGATTATGGGCAGTATCTGTATCTCGAACTACTTCCAAATCATATCTGAGGCGGACTCAACGCTTTCGATTTTGGCAGAAAACAACGGTAATTATCCAAAGTTTGATGACAAAAATAAAGACGGCAATAATGGTGGCGGCAATTTTAACGGTGGAAGCAAGCCGAGACAGGAAATGTCACCCGAAGCGCCGTTCGAAACGCGCTTTTTCGTAGCATATCTGGATAAAATCGGTGCGTTTTCAAGCGTCAACACGGGCAGCATTGCGGCTGTGGCGACAAACCAAGCAATTGACTATGCCGATGAGGTCGTCGGGAGTGGGAAAGATAGGGGTTTTATCGGCGTTTACCGCTACAGCGTCAGCACCACGGACTCCGAAACGATGGTTATTTTCCTTGACTGCAGCCGCGGCTTGAACCTGTTTTATAAGTTTTTTGAAACCAGTCTGGCTGTTTCCTTAGTCGGAATTCTCGGCGTTTTCGTTATTGTGCTTCTGCTGTCAAAGCGGGCAATCAAGCCGATTGCGGATAGCTATGAAAAGCAAAAGCACTTTATAACTGACGCCTCGCATGAGCTGAAAACTCCACTTACAGTTATAAACGCAAGCACGGAAGTCCTTGAAATGACTCAGGGAGAGAGCGAATGGACTTTAAGCATAAGAAACCAGGTAGCGCGGCTTACCGAGCTTACAAACAGCCTTGTTTCTCTCGCGCGAATGGACGAGCATGACTCAAAGCCTATGATGACGGACTTCTCGCTTAGCGACGCCGTTTCCGAAAGTCTGGAACCCTTTGCTATACTTGCTCTGCAAAAGGGAAAGAGCTTTGAAACAAATGTTGCGAAAAACATTTCCTATAGAGGAAACGAGGAGGAAATCAGAAAGCTTGTCGGGGTGCTTGCCGACAACGCCGTCAAGTATTCAGGCGAAATGGGGGAGATTTCGTTTACGCTGAGAATCGCTTCCAAAGGCCCGATACTTATCGTCAGAAACTCCGCAGAGGGGATAGAAAAGGGAAATCATGACGAGATGTTTGAACGCTTCTACCGTGGAGATTCCTCGCACAGCTCCGAGATCGGCGGCTTCGGAATAGGGCTTTCAATCGCAAGGGCGATAGTCAATACACACAAGGGAAAGATAACGGCGCGGAGCGAGGACGGGAAATCGCTAACGATAAGCATACAGCTTTAACTTACAAATCAATTTTCAGCCCCGAACCTGTCAGAGGTTCGGGGCTTTACATTTACCCGGAGCGCTTTACAAATACTTTACGTTTTTAAGTTGAGCTAATGTCCGCTTTTAAGTTCAGTTTAGGTTTTGCTGATATTCTCCTTACATAGCAAGGAAAAAGAGTGTTGTTTACGCTCTCAATTTTCAGGAGGTCTTGGCAATGAAAGCCGTCCAGAATACTTTTATGAGATATGAAATGAAATATCTTGTTTCCGCCGAACAGCGCAGTGCGCTTATGGAACTCATGGAGAAGTATATGAGTCCCGACGAATTTGGCAGAAGCACCATATGCAATGTATATTACGACACTCCGGACATGCGCCTTGTGCGCCGCTCCATCGAAAAGCCCGTTTACAAGGAAAAGCTGAGAGTAAGATGCTACGGAGCGCTTCCGGAGGGAGACAGGGTTTTCGTCGAGCTCAAGAAGAAGTACGACGAAGTGGTCTATAAACGCCGCGTTTCGATGAGCGCGGAGCAGGCACAAAATTATATTGCCGGTAAATGTGATGCACCTAAGCAAAACCAGATCGTCAGCGAGCTTGATTATTTTCTCTCGGAGTATAAGAATCTTATCCCTGCAGCTTTCATTGGCTATGAGAGAGAAGCATATTTCGCGAAGGAGGATCATAACCTCAGAATCACCTTTGACGACAATATAGTGTGGCGCGACTATGATATCTGCCTGTGCAAGGGGTTATGCGGAAAGCCGCTTTTGCTGCCCGGCCAGAGCCTGATGGAAATCAAGGTTTCAACGGCTCTCCCGCTCTGGCTTGTGAGCAGGCTCAGTGAGTTGAAGATATTCAAAGTAAACTTTTCAAAATACGGCAACGCCTATAAAGCTATGATAGGCATGCCTCGGGAAGGAGTGGTAATCTGTGCTTGACAATTTATTTTCGGGGATCTTCGATTCGACTGCTGTTACAAGCAGCATCGCTGTGGGCCATTTTCTCGCATGCATCGGAGTAGCGCTCGTCCTCGGACTTGTAATATCGCTTTTCTATACCTATAAAAACAGTGCGTCAAAGAGCTTTCTTGCAACGCTTGTGCTGCTTCCTGCGATAGTCTGTGTCGTTATTTTGATGGTAAATGGCAACATTGGAGCGGGAGTCGCGGTCGCGGGGGCTTTCAGCCTGATACGTTTCCGATCCGTGCCCGGTACAGCTAAGGAAATCGCATCGATCTTTCTTGCGATGGCGGCGGGATTAGTAACCGGCATGGGCTATCTCGGCTATGCCTCAATATTCGTTCTCATAATCGGCTTTGCCGGAATGCTTCTCACAAAGCTTAAATTTGGCGAATCGGACAGACCCCTCTGCGATAAGACGCTGCGAATCACAATTCCGGAAGACCTCGACTATGCAGGCGTTTTTGACGATCTTTTCAGTGAATACACGACAAAGCGCGCGCTCGTAACCGTGAAGACAACCAACATGGGCAGTCTTTTTAAACTGACCTACAATATCACCCTGAAGGATACTCAAATGGAGAAGGAATTCATAGACAAGCTGCGCTGCAGAAACGGCAATCTTGAAATTTCGACTTCTTTGCAGGAGACGAAGCTCGGGGAACTATAATACTAGTCATTCAAGGAGGCAACAAAATGAAACGAATAGTTTCGGGTTTAACGGTATTTTTAATCATAATAGCTCTTTTCGCGGGCTGCTCGGCCCAGTCGGGAACGGCGGCACAGAGCGCGAGCGACAGCACAGGCACCGCGGCCTCACTGACAGTCTCAAATACATCCGGCGACGAAATGTTTTCTGACCGGGATAAGGAAATCGGCTACAGTGAGTCAGAGAGTACGATTATTTCTCTTGCGGACGGCGCAAGCTCCGCAAACGGCGACGGCGCTGAAGTCAAAAACGATACTGTTACGATAACAAAGGAAGGCACCTATATCCTCTCGGGCCGCCTTTCAAACGGGCAGATTGTAGTTGATGCAGCTGACGACGCGAAAATTCAGATAGTTCTAAACGGTACCGATATAACAAACGAGTCGAGTGCCGCAATATATGTCAAGAACGCCGACAAAGTGTTTATAACAACAGCGTCGGGCGCAGAAAACACGCTTTCCGTCACAGGAGAATTTGTCCAGACGGACGACAACAACGTGGACGGCGCAATCTTTGCAAAATCCGACCTGACACTCAACGGAGCGGGTTCTCTGACCGTTGTTTCCAAATACGGACATGGCGTCGTATCCAAGGACGACCTTGTTATCACCAGCGGCACTTACGATATCAGTTCCGCAAAGCAGGGGCTGTCCGGCAAAAACAGCGTGCGCATAGCAGACGGCACCTTCACCATAGAAGCGGGAACAGACGGTATCCATTCGGAAAACGAGGACGATACTACCTTGGGCTTTGTGTACATCGCAGGCGGCACAATGAGCGTTTCAGCGGAAAAGCAGGGCATACAGGGAACTTCGAGTGTGGCCGTTACGGGCGGTAAAATCGAAATCACAAAATCCTATGAGGGCATCGAGGGCTTGGCGATAAATATTTCCGGCGGCGAAATCAGCATAGTTTCAAGCGATGACGGACTCAACTCCGCGAGCAGCGACAGCCAGAGCGGCGACAATCAGCAGAACGGCGGCCCTCAGGGCGGAGGCATGGCCGCGGTAGACGGCTGCGAAATCAGCATCTCAGGAGGTACGCTCAATGTCAACGCTTCCGGGGATGGAATCGACTCCAACGGCAGTCTGACAATTTCGGGCGGAACGATAACGGTGAGCGGCCCGACAGAAAACAACAACAACGCAATCGACTATGCGGGCACCGCCGAAATCACGGGCGGAACTGTTCTCGCTGCCGGCAGCAGCGGCATGGCGCAGGGCTTCTCCGACAGCTCAACCCAGTGCTCGATTTTATATAACCTTTCAGGTTCTCAAAAAGCGGGAACAAAGGTTACGCTCAAGGATGAAAGCGGCAATGTGCTCGCGGAGTTTACGCCCGCGAAGCAGTTTCAATCAGTAAACATCAGTCTTCCAACTCTCAAATCGGGCAGCACCTACACCC
>JASDTK010000075.1:4614-5209 GCA_041891555.1 Oscillospiraceae bacterium | reverse complement strand
CTTTCCAAAGGCCGCTCGACACCATTTGAGGGCGAAAGGGTGTTCGGAAAATGCCTGCTTACACTGGTCGACGGCAGACCTGTATATTAAGCGGCCGCCGAAAGTCAAAGAACAGAGGTTTAGCAATGAAAAGAGAGCTTTTTACAATACAAGGCAATGACAAGCTTACTGAAAATGTTTTCAAATTGACTCTCTGCGGCGATACGGCAGCTATAACGGCTTCCGGCCAGTTCGTGAACATCGAGCTTGAAGGCCTGTATCTGCGCAGACCGATATCTGTCTGCGATTTGAACGGCGATTCGCTTGCGCTCATATACAAAGTTGTGGGCAAGGGTACGGAGCTAATGAGCGCCATGAACAAGGGCGAAACACTGAATGTGCTGGTAGGGCTCGGAAACGGCTATGACACATCAAAAAGCGGAAGCGCGCCTGTTCTTATAGGCGGGGGCGTGGGAGTTCCGCCCTTGTATCTGCTTGCAAAAACTCTTATCGGCGAGGGAAAGCGCCCAAGGGTGATACTGGGCTTCAATACCGCCAAAGAAATTTTTCTTGAGGAGGAATTTCTCGCTCTGGGGATTGAGGTTTTAGTCACAAC
>JASDTK010000075.1:0-4604 GCA_041891555.1 Oscillospiraceae bacterium | reverse complement strand
GTGACGGACGCACTGAAAGCCTGCGGTGAGTATAGCTATACTTTTTCCTGCGGCCCAGAGCCGATGCTCAAGGCTGTTTACAATGAAGCAGTTACGGAAGGGCAATTCAGCTTTGAAGAACGTATGGGCTGCGGTTTCGGAGCCTGCATGGGATGCTCCTGCAAAACGAAATACGGACATAAGCGAATATGCAAGGATGGGCCTGTGCTGGAAAAGGGAGAGATTGTATGGTGAATACCAAGGTGGTTCTGAGCGGAATAACGCTCGATAATCCGGTCATCCCCGCAAGCGGAACCTTCGGTTTCGGAGCCGAATTCGCGGAGCTGTACGATTTGAATATACTTGGCAGTATAGCATTCAAGGGTACGACAGTCGAAGGGCGCTTCGGAAACCCCACGCCGCGAATAGCTGAATGCGAGGGAGGAATGATAAATTCCGTCGGACTCCAGAATCCCGGACTGAAAGCTGTCTGTGAGCAAGAGCTTCCGAGGCTTGCGAGAGTATACCATAAGCCCGTAATCGCCAACATCAGCGGCTTTACGGTCGAGGAATATGCAGTCTGCGCATGGGCTCTCGACGCGCAGGAAAATGTGGGAATAATTGAAGTCAACGTTAGCTGTCCGAATGTGCATGGCGGCGGCATGAGCTTCGGAGTGACGCCGGAGGGCGTGTCGACAGTCACCAAAGCGGTCAGGAGGGCAACAACAAAGCCTGTCTATGTTAAGCTAAGCCCGAACGTGACGGATATAGTATCCATTGCGCGCGCCTGTGAAGACGCTGGGGCAGACGGGCTGAGTCTTATAAATACGCTGCTGGCAATGCGGATAGACCTCAAAACAAAAAAGCCTGTGCTTGCAAATACTATGGGCGGGCTTTCCGGCCCCGCGGTATTTCCTGTCGCTCTCCGTATGGTCTATCAGGTTTTTGATGCTGTCAAGCTTCCGATAATCGGAATGGGTGGCGTGTCCACAGCCGAGGACGTTATTGAAATGATGCTTGCGGGAGCTACGGCTGTTCAGGTGGGCGCGGCAAATTTGAAAAATCCATTTGCCTGCAAAGAAATCATAGAAGACCTGCCCCGGGTAATGGAAAAATATAAAATAGAAAATCTCAGAGACATAATAGGAGGCGCCCACTGATGGCTAAAGACGTAATAATCGCCTGTGATTTCTCGGGCAGGGAAGAGGTACTGGACTTTCTGGATAAGTTCAAAGGGAAAAAACCCTTTGTGAAAATAGGCATGGAGCTGTTCTATGCAGAAGGCCCGCAAATCGTGCGAGAGATAAAAGCGCGCGGACATGAGATTTTTCTGGATTTGAAGCTGCACGACATTCCGAACACGGTTAAAAAAGCTATGTCGGTGCTATCAGGACTTGATATCGATATGTGCAATGTCCACGCGGCGGGTACTTCCGCAATGATGCAGGCCGCGCTGGAGGGACTTACACGAGAGGACGGGACACGTCCGCTTCTGATTGCGGTCACGCAGCTCACCTCGACCAGTGAGGAGCGGATGCAAAGTGAGCTTCTGATTGGAAAGAGCCTTGAGGAAACGGTTCTGCACTACGCGGAAAACACGAAGCTATCAGGGCTTGACGGCATAGTCTGTTCGCCGCTCGAAGCGGAAAAGGTAAAAGAACACTGCGGGAAGGATTTTCTCATTATTACGCCGGGCGTGCGCTTCGCTGACGCGAAATCCGACGATCAGGTACGCATTACGACTCCCGCAAGAGCTCGGGAACTCGGCAGCGACTATATCGTCGTCGGCAGGCCGATAACCGAGGCGGAAAATCCTGTTGAAGCGTACGAACGCTGTCTGAAGGAATTTTTAGGATAGAAAATCGGCTGAATGTGTAACGCATACGGCTTCATATAAGAAAGGAAATATCTTATGGAAGAAAAAATCGCCAGAGCGCTTCTGTCAATTGGCGCCGTTGTTGTCCGACCGGACGAGCCCTTTACGTGGGCGAGCGGTATTAAAAGCCCGATATACTGCGACAATCGCCTGACACTGACCTCTCCGGAGGTGCGTACCCAGATTGAGGACGGGCTGGCACAGCTTGTAGACGATAAATATCCCGAATGCGAGGTTCTCATGGGCACGAGCACGGCGGGCATCGCCCACGCGGCGATAGTCGGTCACATAATGAATTTGCCGATGGGCTATGTTCGGAGCGGAGCAAAAGACCACGGCAAAAAGAATCAGATAGAAGGAAAGCTCGAAGCCGGAGAAAAGGTAGTAGTTGTCGAGGACCTCATTTCAACCGGAGGCAGCGTTATCGAGGCTGTGGACGTTCTGCGCGAGGCAGGGGCGGAGGTGCTGGGCGTCGTCAGCATATTTACCTACGGCATGAAGAAGGGCCTTGAGCGGCTTGAGGAAGCACAAGTTACTAACTACAGTCTGACGAACCTTGATGTTTTGACCAAGGCGGCGGCGACTGACGGAATTATACCCGAACAGGATATTAAGCGGATACTGAAATTCCGAGATAATCCTTCGGACGAAAGCTGGATAGGGGAGGGCAAAAAATGAAAGACCTGATTAGCATTACTGACTTATCAATTGAGGAGCTCCAGGAGCTGATTGATAAGTCGGAGGACATCATCGCAAACCCAGACAAATACGCTGAAAAATGCAAGAGGAAGAAACTCGCAACTTTGTTTTTCGAGCCTTCGACGCGCACACGCCTCAGCTTTGAGGCGGCTATGCTTGAGCTTGGCGGAAACGTAATCGGTTTTTCGGAGGCCAGCAGCTCGTCAGCTTCCAAGGGCGAAAGTGTTGCTGACACAGCGCAGACTATAAGCTGCTACGCCGATATAATCGCGATGCGCCACCCAAAAGAGGGTGCGCCGCTCGTCGCCGCGCAGGCGGCAAGCATACCCGTTATTAACGCGGGCGACGGCGGACATAACCACCCGACCCAGACGCTTACGGACCTTCTCACGATTTACCGTGAAAAGGGAAGGCTGAATAATCTCAAAATCGGCTTCTGCGGCGACTTAAAATTCGGCAGAACAGTCCATTCGCTGATATCCGCGATGTCACGCTATGAGGGCAACAGCTTTGTGCTGATATCACCCGAGGAGCTGCGCGTTCCGGGATACATCAAGAAGGACGTGCTCGACAGAAACGGACTGCCATATAAGGAAACCGAAAACTGGGAGGACATGCCGGAGCTGGACATTCTCTACATGACTCGCGTTCAGCGCGAACGCTTCTTTAACGAGGCCGATTACCTGCGCCTGCGCGATGTGTTCATACTGACGATGGATAAGCTCGCAAACGCAAAGGAAGACCTCTGCATCATGCATCCCCTGCCCAGAGTAAATGAAATTGAGCGAGCGGTTGACAGCGACAAGCGCGCCTGCTATTTCAAACAGGTGCTCAACGGAAAGTATGTGAGAATGGCTTTGATACTCAAGCTGCTCGGCATAGAGTAAGCGGAAGAGGGAGAGTAATATGACAATAGACTCAATTATTAACGGCATCGTTATCGATCATATACAGGCAGGGAAAAGCATGGAAATATATAGGGTGCTGGAGCTTTCCAAACTGGACTGCCAGATTGCGATTATTAAAAACGCCGTCAGCAAGAAGGCGGGACACAAGGACATAATTAAAATCGATTCTCTTATTGATATCAATCTCGACGTACTGGGCTACATCGACCCCGGGATTACCGTAAATTTCGTCAGGGACGGGAAGCTCGTTGAGAAGCGCCACCTCTCGCTTCCGGAGACGGTCACGGATGTAATCAAATGCAAAAATCCGCGCTGCATTACCTCGGTGGAGCAGGAACTGCCGCATGTGTTCCACCTGATTGACAGGGAAAAGGGCATATACCGCTGTATCTACTGCGAGCATAAGCCGAAAGCGGAGGCATAAAAATCAAATCCCCGAAACTGCATCGTTTCGGGGATTCTTTCTATTCCGCCGTTTCAATTATTACGCAGCCCTCCTTATAAAGACGGAGGCTGCCGCCTGTTTCTTCGCAGTTAAATTTTATCAGAATCCTGTCGGTTTCGCCCGATTCGATTAAAACATCACCCTGGCTCATATTAACGGCAACAAGCGCTTTTATACCGCTTTTATAACGGGTAAAAACAAAAATGCCGTCCTCCGCGCGCAGCGTCCGATAATCACCGCCGGCAAAGGCGGGGCAGCTTTTGCGAGCCGTCAAAAGCCTCTTATACCAATCAATAAGTTCAGAGTCCTCGCCGCCCCAGGGGTAGCATGAGCGGTTAAAAGGATCTTCAAAGCCCTCAAGACCCGCTTCATCACCATAGTAAATACAGGGCACACCGGGCAAAGTGAACTGAAGCAGGGAAGCGGCGTGAAGCAGAGCTTTTGCCCTGTTTCGCTTTTCCGGTAAAAGCTTCGCCGACGCTCTTTCGTCACGCGTCGAATAACTTTCGCCCCCGAGTACCGTCAAAATTCTTTCGGTGTCGTGAGTGCCGAGAATGTTCATCATTGAGTTGAGTGCCGGCTTGGGGTAGTTTTCGCAAATGGCTTCTACTGTCTCGCGAAGCGTACCGGCCTTGCTGGTTTTTATATAAGAGATTATTGCATCCTTATAAGGATAGTCCATCACGCTGTCCAGCTC
>JASDTK010000074.1:0-5215 GCA_041891555.1 Oscillospiraceae bacterium | reverse complement strand
GGCATCAAGGCAATCGAAAAATACGGCACCGGTTGCTCAGGCTCGCGCTTTTTGAACGGTACATTGAACATGCATCTCGAGCTGGAAGCAGAGCTTGCAGAGTTTCTGCGCAAGGAAGCGGTCGTCACCTTTTCGACCGGCTTTCAGTCCAATCTTGGCATTATCAGCGCGATAGTCGGGCGTACCGACTACGTCATCTGCGACAAGGAAAACCACGCGAGCATTTATGACGGATGCAAGCTGAGCTACGGAAAAATGCTCCGTTTCAAGCATAACGACATGAAGGATCTGGAGCGTATGCTGCAGAGCGTTCCCGAAACGGCGGGCATTCTTATCGTAACAGACGGCGTTTTCAGTATGGGCGGCGACATAGCGAATCTGCCCGAGATTGTGAGGCTTGCCAAAAAATACGGTGCGCGCACAATGGTTGACGACGCTCACGGTCTGGGCGTTGTGGGCGACGGCGGGCGCGGCACAGCGAATCTGTTTGGGCTTGAAAAGGAAGTTGATATCTACATGGGTACCTTTTCAAAGTCCCTCGCTTCTCTCGGCGGCTATATGGCAAGCTCGTCAAGAATTGCGGACTTTGTGCGCCACAGCTCCCGCCCCTTCATCTTCTCTGCCTCAATGACTCCCGCAAGCTGTGCCTGCGCGCTTGCCGCCCTGCGCGAACTGAAGGCACATCCGGAGCTTGTCAATAAGCTTGCCGATAATTCCCAGTATGTCCGCAACGGTCTGAAAACGCGGGGTATAAAGATACGTGAAAGTACCACGCCTATAGTTCCCATATATACTTACGAAATGCTTCGAACTCTCGGTCTGGCCAAAGACCTGTATGACGAAGGCGTCTATGTCAACCCTGTCCTGCCTCCCGCGACTCCGCCCACGGACTGCCTGCTCCGCACGAGCTACATGGCGTCCCATACCAAAGCCATCCTCGATGAGGCGATGGACATAATAAAGAAAGTTCTGGAGAGCGACAAATGGGCAATGTAGTTGTAATAACAGGCGGCAGCAGCGGCATCGGGAAAAGCACGGCGCGCCTCTTTTCGGAAAGGGGCTGGATAGTTTACGAGCTGAGCCGCACAGGTATAAATGAGAATGGAATAACCCACATCACCGCCGATATAACAAAGCCTGAAGAAATCCAAAACGCCTTCAAAGAGGTCTTTGATAAGGAAAGTAGGCTTGACCTGCTTATCAACAACGCCGGAATGGGCATTTCGGGCGCTGTGGAATTCACATCGTTCGAGCAGGCGCACAGGATATTCGACGTCAATTTCTTCGGCACCTTCCTGTGCTGCAGGGAGGCCCTCCCCTATCTTCGCCAAACTCAAGGCTCGCGAATAATTAACCTCAGTTCCGTCGCGGCGCCGCTGTCTATACCTTTTCAAGCGTTTTATTCGGCTACCAAGGCGGCTATAAACTCGCTCACTCTTGCTCTCTGCAATGAGGTTCGGCCTTTCGGCATCAAGATCAGCGCCGTTATGCCAGGTGACGTTCACACGGGCTTCACGGCAGCCAGGGAAAAATGCGAGGACGGCTCAATGTATTACGGCGAAACGATAAAAAGAGCTGTTTCATCCATGGAAAAGGACGAAATCGGCGGCATGAGCCCGGATTACATTGCCAATGTCATTTACTGTGTCTCACAGAAGAAGAGTCCCAGGGTCCTCTATACCGCGGGAACCAAATACAAACTGTTCGTCTCGATTGCAAAGCTCCTGCCTGTCAACCTCAGCAACAAAATAGTCGGCAGACTATACGGCTGAAAGTTCAGTCCTGCAAACCAATCAAAATGCTGGAGCGCGGCAGTGAATGCCGCGCTCCTTCTATTCTAATTTATTCAAATACATAACCGGTTGTCGTATTGATTTCTATTGTGCTCTTTTCGGCGTTCCATATTACACCGAAGTCGATTGCCTCGCCTACGTCGCGCAGTTTAAAATAGTTGTTACCGTTAATATTGTAGGCTTTAAGACTTATTTCGGCTCCGTTGAGATAGACCCTCCATGTCGAATACTGGGCCGTAACGCTACCCTTTACCGCAGGCGGCGTCAGTTCTCCTCCAACCGGCGTATAGCTCTTCCCCGTAGTAAGATAAATCACGCTGTTAGCGGAGACTATATCTATGCTGAATTGTCTGTCTGTTCCACTGATCACCTTTGCAAGGTCGCGGAGCTTGAAATAGTTGTTTCCATAAATATTGTAAGCCTCAAAGGCAACCGTTTTGCCGTTTACCTGTACAGCGGAAGACGTTGAAAACGCGCTAAGCGATAACGGAGAAAATATAGCCCCCTGCGCTTTTGCATAGCTCTCGGCATATGAACCCGCTTTTCCGTAAATGGTGAGATTCGGGCACTTGTCAAGGGCATTGTCACCTATTCTCGCCACACTCGACGATATAATAAGACTGACCAGCACATCACAGCCGGAAAACGCGGAATCCCCTATGCTTGTCACTCCCAGCGGGACAGTAATGCCGAAAAGCTGATTGCAGCCCTCAAAGGCGCAGTAGCCGATGCTTCTGACACTTGACGGTACCTTGTAGCTGCCTGATTTTCCGCCCGGAAACCGGATAAGTCCTGTCATATCTTTTGTGAAAAGCACTCCGTCCGAACTTGTATAATTTACGTTCCCTGTTGCTACCGTAATATCCGTCAGGCTTCCACAGGTTCCGAAGGCCTGATCCTCGATTGTTGTTACACTTGCGGGAATTGCAATCGATGTGAGTCCGATGCAGCCTGAGAATGCATCCGCTTCTATGGCCTTGACGCCTTCGGGAATGGTTACGGACGTAAGTCCTCCGCAGCCCGCAAAAGACATGAAAACAATATCGGTCACGCTCGAAGGTATCGTGTAACCGCCTGTTTTGCCGCAGGGATATGTAATAAGCCTTGCTTTGTCCTTACTGAACAGCACTCCGTCAACACTCGCATAGCTAGCGTTTCCGTTCGCGACAGTAATGCTCACAAGATTTCTGCTCCATATAAACGCGCGGGGATCCACAAATACAACACCGGCGGGTATTACAACCGATTTAAGCGTCTGACAGTTCGTAAAAGCGTACATTTCAATCCGCGTTATCCCGAGGTTTTCCGGAATCACTAAGTCTCCGCCGTCTCCTGAATAGGATGTCAGCACACCGTCCTTAATCGTATAGTCGCTCGTCGCCGCATAAGAAGTGACACCGAGAAGCGAAACCAGCATCCCCGCCGTCAGCAGTATGCCGATGATTTTTTTAAACACTTTCATTTTTTAGTTCCTCCGTGAAAAAGTCGGGAGCTTCCTTTTCTAATAATAAACCCAAAACCATTTATTTGCAAGGTTTGTCACTATGCGGCCGGAGCATGAATTATTCGTTTTGTTTTAAGTTGAGTTAAGCTTCAGGCTTTATTGTGTATTCGGCCAATAGATAAGGCTTTTCAATATTACTTAAACACCTCTCATTCTTTTCATATTTTCCTCATCATCCTCTCCATGCGAAAGGGACCGTTTACGAACGATCCCTTTTGTCATATTCAGCTGCAGCTTTGCTTTAACGCCTTGCTTACTGCGCTTTTAATTGCTCTGCTTGAAAGCGTCGCGCCGCTGACATCGTCGACGTTATAGCTGTTGTCCTTTATCATCGTATCTGTTATAGCCTCAGCCTTCGCGCCTCTGCCATTTCTGTGCTCAACGATGTCAATATCCTTGATGCCGTGGTTTTCAACTGTGACCGCGACCTTAACATATACCATGCCGGCATCTGTTTCGCCGTAATATGTACCGTTTTGAGCCTGAGCCATATCTATGTCCTCAAAGACTATGTTTGCCAGCGCCTTGTCGGCTGTGTTTTTCATTAGCAGGAAGGCGGTAATTACTAGAGCCGCAAGTACCGCAATCACAATAAGCAGGATTTTCAAGCCTTTTCTCACGCGTCAGACTCCTTTTGCAAGCGCTTTTGCAAAATCGACAGCTCGGCTGATTTCGGTTTTATTGGGATGCCCGAGCTTTACGACTGTGAAATTACCGAAACAGTGATAGTTGCCGAGGAGTTTAATTTCTTTTTCTTCAAGCAGCTTGCGTATGCTTCCCTGCTGTTTGCCTTTTATAGAAACACTTGAGGTAATCAAAGCAACGTTATTCACCTTCGTACCGTCCAGCTTCTTCACAAACTCCAGCAATTCCGGCATGTTTTCACCGCCGTAGATGCCGGTAACTATGAACAAAAGTCCTGTTTCGCCCAAAACAGGGCTTTCCTTGATATTTTGTGCTTTGACCTGTAAAGCTGCCCCGACTGCCTCTGCGATTTTCTTCGAGTGCTTTGTCATAGTCGCGTATACAATGCTGATTTCATTCATTATTAGTAATTCCTTTCAAAATAATTTCGGATTGAGTTTTGAACATGAGCTCCGCTTCATCTTCACTTAGGTTTGGAAGCCTCGATATCATCAGGTTAAAGCCCACAAAGGAGCTCCAGATTGAAAATGCTGCTTTTTCAGCATCCAGCTGTCTGACTTTTCCGGACTCCATATCTCTTTTAAGGTTTTCTGCCATAAACGAGAGCCACATCGGAGGGCTCGGATTGTTTCTTGCGTATTTATGCATAACGATAAGGTTATACTTTTCCGGCTCCTCCAGCGCGAGCCGCATTATCCTGTGAAACACCGTCGTCACGTTGTAGGCGGTATCCCTGGATTCATCCAGAAGCGAGCTGACGGTCTCTCGGAACTTTTCCGTTTCCGCTTCTTCCAGTGCGTCAATAATTCCCTGCTTATCCGTGAAATAGTGATATACGACTCCGGTTGAATACTTCATTTTATTAATGATTTTTCTGACGGAGATAGCTTCAAAGCCCTCCTGCAGTCCGATTTCCAGCGCTGTATCCAGAATTGCTTTGCGGACACCGTCACTTCGTGTTCTCTGGTCTTCCCTTGACAACAGGCATCCCTCCATTTGCAAATACACCGTTATTATTAATTACTATGTATTATTAAATAACATTGTTATGTAATATATACATATATTCTTCTTCTGTCAAGTGCAATCTGATTTTTTCTGCAATATGCATAAGCCCGCTCCATTGCTGAAGCGGGCTTATGCTCTGTCTTGATTAAATTTTTACTGATTTATCCAGTATCTTTTCACCACGCTGCTGAACTCCACGGATTAAACCTCTTTTTCCAGTATGCCGCCGCAGAACTCGATTATCCTTGCTGAGGCCATATTATCC
>JASDTK010000073.1:3803-5251 GCA_041891555.1 Oscillospiraceae bacterium | reverse complement strand
CTAAATACTATTTGCTGTTTGACCTGTTTCTTGCAATATTGACACCCTATATGCTGTGCTTCGTCTCGTCTCTTATTATGCTTACGGAATACGATGAAAACATGAGCTCTTACATGGCCGTGACTCCTGTCGGAAAGCGTGGATATATTCTGTCCCGACTAGTATTTCCCGCCGCAATTGCCATTTTTGTCTCCGTGATACTTATGAAGCTTTTTTCGCTGACCGTGTGGACGATTTCGGCACTTATTGTAACATGTACACTGTCGAGCCTGCTGAGTGTTGGGGTATCGCTGCTTCTTGTCTCGTTGTCTCACAATCGGGTGGAGGGTATGGCACTCGGAAAGCTGACGGGTATTATTCTTCTGGGGCTTCCCATTCCATTCTTCCTGCTTTCCGGCGCCCAGTATCTCTTCTCACTCCTGCCCTCGTTCTGGATTGCGAAGCTCAGCGTCGAAGGCGATTATTTATTCACTGTTCCGGCGCTGGTGACGTCATTGCTGTGGATTTGGCTACTATACGGGCGGTTTGCAAAAAAGCTGTCTTGATTCAATTACGGCAATCTGTTTATTATTGTGCCAAAAGCGCCGAAAACTGATGCTTTCGGCGCTTTTGGCATCCCCGGCGCGATTCGAACGCGCGACCTTTCGCTTAGGAGGCGAACGCTCTATCCTGCTGAGCTACGGAGACATATGCAATTTGATACTTGCGTATTCTAACCCAAATTTGTTCCTGTGTCAAGATAAGCCGTTACGACAAAGGACAGTCATCGGGACGCCGTAGGTAGAAAATCTGACCGGCTGATTGGTATCAAAATTATCAATGGCTTTTATCAGACCTATACAGCCGACCTGAAACAGGTCATCAACATTTTCGCCGCGCGATGCAAATTTCTGGATTACGGACAGAACCAATCTGAGATTTCCGGAAATCAATTTTTCCCTTGCTTCTTTGTCTCCTTTCTTTGCCCGGAGCAGCAGCTCCATCGTTTCATCATTCTTCAGTACCTTGAGTTTCGCCGTGTTCACACCGCATATCTCAACCTTGTTCAGCAAATGAATTACCTCCCTAAGGCAAGGAGAGCCGAAAACCTATACGCCTCTGCCTTGATTAATTTGCGCCATATGATGGATATCTGATAGTATTTCCCCGTTGCATCCTATTCATTCGAAATTTTAAAATTCTAATGTCAACCACTAGCGGACTTATTGTTGACAATACCTTGTTTTGAGGTTAAAATACCATAATATAACTGTTCAAGGAGAATTAAAATGTCAACGAAGTGCGACGTATTAGCTGTGCTGGAGGCTGAGAGGGAACGTTTTGTTTCAGGTCAGGAGCTTGCCGAAAAACTGGATATTTCAAGAACCGCCGTATGGAAAGCAGTTAAAAGCCTGGAAGAGGACGGGCACAGGATACTTGCAATTACGAATAAGGGCTACAGGCTGAGC
>JASDTK010000073.1:2182-3793 GCA_041891555.1 Oscillospiraceae bacterium | reverse complement strand
CTCCGACAGCGATCTGTTGTCAGAACAAGGCATACGAGTGAACCTTCCGGAGAGATATATTGACTGTCCCATAAAAGTTCTGGATGTGACGGATTCGACGAATACTCAGGCAAAGAAGCTCGCGGCGGACGGCGCTACGCACGGGACGGTAATTCTCGCGGAGGAACAGACCGCCGGACACGGCAGATACGGCAAGAGCTTTTTTTCACCGCGTGGGGCTGGGCTATATATGAGCGTCATCCTGAAGCCGCGGCTTGACATGAGGGAGCCGCAAATGATAACTGTAGCGGCTGCAGTCGCGGTTTGCAGGGCTATCGAAAGACTTACGGATGATAAGCCACAAATAAAGTGGGTCAATGATATTTTTTTGCACGGGAAAAAGGTTTGCGGAATATTGACCGAAGCCGTGACTGATTTCGAGAGCGGGGCTATCGAGAGCATCGTAGTCGGCGTGGGCGTTGACTGCGCGACAAACGAAGAAAGCCTTCCGCCGGAGCTTCGCGGTATCGTAGGTTCTCTCGGCGACGGCGCAGTTTCGCGAAACCACCTTGCAGCGGAGATATTCACAGAAATTCTGGACAGTTTCGATATTCTTGGCGGCAGAGATGTAATCGACGAGTATAGAAAACGTTCCCTCATGCAAGGGAAAGACATCAGCTTTATGCACGGCAGCGAGCGGCAGAAAGGGAAGGTTACGGGAATCAGCGATTCCGGAGTTCTCCGTGTTTGCCTTGAAAACGGCGAAAATATTGAACTCCAGAGCGGAGAAGTCACAATAGTAAGCCTTTCTATGAACTGACCTTAGGGAGTTGAAATGCAAAAAAAGAAGCAAACAGACGTGAGGGGAATGGTACTCTGCGCTCTTTTCGCCGCGCTTATAGCAGTCGGAGCTTTTATTAAAATTCCTATTCCGTATGTACCGGTCACGTTACAGTTCCTTTTTACAAACCTCGCCGGACTCCTGCTCGGAAAGAAAAAGGGGCTTATCGCTGTTTGCCTCTATATATTTATAGGGCTTGCGGGTGTTCCAATTTTTACACAGGGCGGGGGGCCGGCTTACATTTTACAGCCGACCTTCGGATATATAATCGGTTTTGCGCTCGGAACCTGGCTAGCAGGGTTTATTACCGAGCGCAGTGCAAACACCATTAAAACATATATTTTTGCAGGCATTGCAAACTTAACAGTCATGTTTGCGACGGGACTTATTCATCTTTATTTGATCCTGAACTTCTATTCGTCAACACCGACAGGAATGGAGAAGATTCTGTCAATAGGTTTTTTTCCCTTCGCGCTGGGGGATGCAGTACTGATTATATTCTGCGCCATCCTCGCAAAAAGGCTTCGGCCTTTTATTGAAAAAAGCAAATAAAAACGCAAGAAAGGAATACATATTTTCCTTTTAGCTGTTGCTAAACTATACATCGTAAGTGTATAATTATTATTCAGATATGTTATTCAGATATGTAATACTAAAGGAGGAGCCTTTTTTGAATAAAAAGCCTTTCGAAGAATATGACCTTTTGAACGAAAACCCGTCCGGCTTTGATTATGAACGCTTTGAAATAGAAGAGGAGACGGCTAAATCTGTGAACAAATAAAAAAAGCCCG
>JASDTK010000073.1:0-2172 GCA_041891555.1 Oscillospiraceae bacterium | reverse complement strand
GGATGCAGTCGCTTGTTTCCGCTCTGCTTATATGCGTTCTGGTGTTTGCGTTTTTATTCCGCATTATCGGGATAATTGGCTCGTCCATGGAGCCGACTTTTTCGGACAAGGACAGCGTGGTAATTTCGGATTTATTCTTTACTCCTAAGCAGGGCGATGTTGTTGTGCTTCGAAAGCTCTCTTTCCAGGATGAGCCGATAATAAAACGCGTCATTGCCGTTGCCGGGCAGACAGTGGATATTGATTTTGAAAAGGGCATTGTTTACGTCGACGACCAGCCCTTAACCGAGCCGTACATCAAAGAACTGACACTGACGCCGCTCGATTTCGACGGCAAGATTACCGTTCCTGAAAACAGTGTTTTCGTAATGGGCGACAACCGCAACAATTCTCTCGACAGCCGCAGTAGTATGATAGGCTGTGTGGACGACCGATATATAATGGGTAAGGTGCTTGTGAGACTTCTTCCGATAAATAAATTCGGGGTCATAAAACACAGCGCCTAGCGAGGTAGCTTGATGTCCGAAAAAACCGAAAAAATGAATATTCAGTGGTTTCCCGGGCATATGACCAAGGCTCAGCGCATGATCGAGGAAAACATGAAGCTCGTGGATGCGGTCTGCGAAATTATCGACGCGCGCATACCGTATTCGAGCCGAAATCCGGATATCGACAGGCTTGCGGGTGCAAAGCCGAGGCTTGTAATCCTGAACCGTGTCGATCAGGCTGACCCCGCCGTTACTGCGCTTTGGCGTAACTACTTCAAATCTCAGGGACTCTTTGTGTTGGAAACCGACTGCAAAAGCGGAAAGGGCGTCTCAGGCTTTGCCGACGCTATCCGAATTGTCCTCAAGGATAAGCTCGAAGCTTTTGCCACAAAGGGACAGGCAACACGTCCGCTGCGCGTTATGATACTCGGAATTCCGAATGTCGGAAAGTCCACGTTTATCAACAAGGTCGCAAAGCGAAAGGCGGCGCTGGCCTCGGACAAGCCGGGTGTGACTCGCGGCAAGCAGTGGATAACCATCGACGCGGGGCTTGAGCTTCTCGATACTCCCGGCATACTCTGGCCGCGTTTTGACAGCCAGGAGGTCGGGGAATGTCTCGCTTTTACGGGTGCTATTCGCGA
Organism: Oscillospiraceae bacterium; assembly: GCA_041891555.1. GTDB lineage: Bacteria > Bacillota > Clostridia > Oscillospirales > Oscillospiraceae > UBA2658. The sequence goes on along the minus strand of JASDTK010000073.1, from coordinate 1,043 downwards.
CCAGATAATGGACAGGGAAACGCTTTCCGCGAACCTTATGATTAAGCTCCGTGAGCTTTATCCGCAGAGCATATTAGAGCGGTACAAATTCATGCCAGCCCCCGATGCAACAGGCTTGGAGCTTCTTGAGGAAGCGGCAAAAAAGCGCGGCTTCATCGTTTCAAAAGGGGAATACGACCTTGAACGCATGTCCGTAATCCTCCTTGACGAGTTCCGAGACGGCAGGCTGGGGCGCATAAGCCTTGAGAAGCCGAAGGTATGAGTATGGATTTGTGGCTTATAGAGCAGGAAATACTGCAAAGTGGTGTCCTATCTCTCTGTGGAGTGGACGAAGCGGGGAGAGGCCCTCTGGCCGGTCCCGTATGTGCCGCAGCGGTGATTTTGCCGCACGGGATAGAAATCAAAGGTCTTAACGATTCAAAAAAGCTCACCGAGAAAAAGCGCGAGGAGCTTTTTTCTATAATTACCGACAGTGCAGTTTCCTACGGTATCGCGTTCGCAAGCGTCGCGGAAATCGAAGAGCACAACATTCTCGGCGCGACCTACATAGCAATGAACCGTGCAATTTCAATGCTCTCGCAGACGCCGGAGCTTGCGCTCATTGACGGTAACCAGACCAAGGGCATCGAGCATAACTGCCGCTCAATCGTCGGAGGAGACGCGAAATGTGCGAGCATCGCCGCGGCTTCGATACTTGCCAAGGTAACGCGTGACCGTCTGATGCTTGAATACGCGGAAAAATACCCGCAGTACGGCTTTGCCTCGCACAAGGGCTATGGGACAAAGGAACATTATGAGGCCTTGCGAAAATACGGCCCCTGCGAAATACACCGCCTGTCTTTTCTAAAAAAGTTTTTTGCGGAGGACGCAGCATGGACAAAAAGCTTGTCGGGCGCTTCGGAGAGCAGACCGCCGCAGAAGGAGGAGAAGCAGGCCACGGCCAGCGCCTTGCCCGCCTTCCCCTGCAAGGTGAGCTGGTAGCCCTCAATGGCGGTGGCGGCAGAGGCGGGGGTGCCCGGCGTGTGGATCAGAATGGCGGAGAT
>JASDTK010000072.1:1676-5263 GCA_041891555.1 Oscillospiraceae bacterium | reverse complement strand
GAATATAAGCTCGCCGGAAAAATAACGGAATCCATGCCGAACGTTGAAATGTTCCGCATGTTGGGCTCCGGCACAGAGGGCTGCATGGCGGCGATAAGAGTCGCGCGCCTTGCCACAAAGAAAAAAAATATAATTAAAATGGGCGGAGCCTACCACGGCTGGAGCGACCAGCTCGCCTACGGCATCCGTATCCCAGGCTCCAAATGGACACAGGCTCACGGAGTTCCGCATTTTGTTTTCAAGGATACACAGGAGTTTTTTCCGAACGACCTCAACGACCTTGAGCGCAAGCTGAAAATGAACCAGCTCCGCGGCGGTACGGCTGCCGTAATGATAGAACCAGTCGGACCTGAAAGCGGCACGCGCCCCGTCGATAAAGACTTCAACAAAGGAGTCGAAGCGCTCTGCCGCAAGTACGACGCGCTGCTCATATTTGACGAGGTCGTTACGGCGTTCCGCATGGGTATGGGAGGCGCTCAGGGTTACTTTGGCGTATCTCCCGACCTCACAGTGTTCGGCAAGGTCGTCGCGGGCGGCTATCCCGGTGCGGGCGGTCTCGGAGGTAAGAAAGAATACATGTCCTATCTTTGCGCGGGCCTCGGAGGCAAGAGCAAGAAGGCTCTTATCGGCGGAACAATGGCAGCGACACCCATAAGTTGTGTGGCGGGATACTACACCCTTTGTGAGATAGAGCGTACGAACGCCGCACAGTACGCCGGACAGATGGGCGATAGAATGACCAAGGGGTTGCAGGAGCTTATCAAGAAACATAATCTCCCGTTTATAGCCTTCAATCAGGGCTCAATCTGCCACCTCGAAACGGTCGGGACGATGCATTTTGCTATTAACTGGTCGAAGCCGTGGACTATCCCCTCGGTTATGAACCAGACAACGGTGCGCAAGACCGAGATGGAGCATATGGGCGCAGCCTACATGGCGGAGGGGCTCGTGACCCTCGCGGGCAGCCGCCTGTACACTAGCGCTGCTTACGATGAAACAAAGATCAATGAGGCACTTGCCGCCTTTGACCGCATCTTCGACAACGTAGTCGTCAAAGCATAACCGTGCGGAGGAAAGCTTGAATGGATGAAAGAAAAGCCAGAGAGCTTGTAGTACAGGCGGGGCTTGAGCTTGTAAAAGACGGCCTGATAGCAAGAACCTGGGGCAATGTGAGCTGCCGACTGGACAGTGAAAGTTTCGTAATTACACCGAGCGGCCGCGCCTATGAGAGACTGACGACGGAGGATATTGTTGTCTGCAAAATAGCGGACGGCTCTTACGGCGGCAATATAAAACCCTCCTCCGAAAGAGGAGTACACGCACTCATCTACCGCGAGAGGCCGGACGCAAATTTCGTGATACATACACACCAGACGCAGGCCTCCGCAGTGAGCGTAATGAATAAACCGGGTATCCCCGAGGGCAGTTCCTCATCGAAAGAATTTGTTCCGACTGCGGCATATGGTCTTCCGGGCACCAATAAGCTTGTAAAAGGCATCTCGGAAGCCCTAATGAAAACGAGAGGAAAAGCGGTCATTATGTCGCACCACGGCACTGTATGCTTCGGAGCAGATGACAGGGATGCCTTCTCCGCGGCGCAAACGCTTGAAAATGACTGCCGGAGATATATCAGGAAGGTGTACAGCGAAGCAGGAGGCAAAGTAAGCGAGGATGAAAATGATATATATTTAAATTATCTGAATCATTCAAAACTCCCGCAAAAGCCTTTAAAGCTCGGCTCGAGCCGACGTACGCCAGACGGATTTATCCTTAACGCAGACGGACGGGAGATAACCTACGCCGCGCAGGAACAGGGCTTGCCTCTGGAAGTCGCTATACATGCTGAAATATATTTAAAACGCAAAGACGTAAACTATATTACTTATGCGGATGGAGCGCCGCTTGTCGCAGCTGCTTCTGCTGGAACCCCGCTCGTCGCTATTCTGGATGATTTTGCGCAGATAGAGGGCAGACGTGCGCTCTGTGCAAAAAGCGCTTCTCCTGCAGATGTGGTGAGCGCTCTGGGAAGGCGCGCGGGAGTGCTTGTACCGGGAAGCGGAGCACTCTGCTGCGGGAACACTGAGCCCGAAGCTCACGCGGTACTGCTGGTAATGGAGAAAAACGCTTATGCTCAGATTTCGGCAAATCTCACGGGGAAGCCTAAGCTGCTCTCGGTGTTTGACTGCTGTTTGATGAGAACCGTCTATAAACTGAGTTATTCAAAAAAAGAATAAGGCCGACTGAAAAGAATAAACAAAAACACGCGTATTTTGGATACGTGTGTTTTTGTTTATTGGTTCTGTTAATATAGACAGCAGTACTAATGTGTCTGAGTAACGTACAAATGGATTGCATAGTCTGAAATACAGACATAAAAATACAGATGTTCGAATATCAACCAATTATTGCACTATGTCCAAAAATGGAACAGAAGAATGTAAATTGACTGTACAAAAATAAACAAACATTTTTTATAATAGGGTCTGCAGATATGCAACGTGTCTATAGAAGTGTTCGGTTTGTAGGCAAATATAAATTAGGAGGAGTTATTGTGTATTACAGCAATGGCAATTATGAGGCTTTCGCTCGTCCCGAAAAGCCCGAAGGCGTTGATAAAAAGTCAGCATATATTGTGGGAACTGGTCTTGCGGGTCTTGCGGTAGCGGCTTTCCTGGTTCGTGACGCACAGATGCCCGGATCTCATATCCATATTTTCGAAGCAGATCCCGTCTCCGGTGGTGCCTGCGACGGTGCTTTCCTTGATAAGTACGGTTTTGTTTGCCGCGGCGGGCGCGAAATGGAAAACCATTTTGAGTGCCTCTGGGATTTGTTCCGCTCAGTGCCTTCCCTTGAGACTGAGGGCATCTCGGTTCTTGACGAGTACTATTGGCTGAACAAGCATGATCCCAACTTCTCTCTTGAGCGTGCTATCATCTCCGGAGGAGAGAGTGCGCATACCGACGGCAAATTTGATATTACCCCGGGCGCCGCTACTCAGATACTCAAGCTCTTTTTGACACCTGACAGAGAACTCAACGACAGACCCATGACAGATTTCTTTGACGACGATTTCTTCAGCACAAACTTCTGGCTCTATTGGCAGACCATGTTCGCCTTCCAGAAGTGGCACTCCGCCCTTGAAATGAAGCTTTATATACAGCGCTTCATCCATCATATCGGCGGTCTGCCTGATTTTAAGGCTCTTAAATTCACAAAGTACAACCAGTATGAATCGCTGATACTCCCGCTGCAGAAATATCTGCAGGACAACGGAGTCACTTTCGAGTTCAACTGCGTAGTTAAAAATGTGCTGTTTGACTGCACACCCGAGAAAAAGGTCGCAAAGCAGATCGTTCTCACCCGTGCCGGCAAGGAAGAGAAGATTAATCTCACCGAGAGCGAATATGTATTTGTGACACTCGGCAGCAACGTTGATAACGCTACCCTTGGAACCAACACCGAGGTTCCCAAGCTTAAGGACATCCCGGGAAGCGGCGTTTCGTGGGAATTGTGGCAGAATATTGCCGCTCAGGATCCCGCATTCGGCAAGCCCATGAAGTTCTGCGGCAACATCAAGGAAACTCTCT
>JASDTK010000072.1:0-1666 GCA_041891555.1 Oscillospiraceae bacterium | reverse complement strand
CACAATCGACAAGGAAATCATTCCCTATGTAGAGAAGCTCTGCAAGAGAGATGTTCTGTGCGGCAAGGTCGTTACCGGAGGCATCATCACTGTCAAGGGCTCCAAGTGGCTCATGAGCTTCACCTTTAACCGTCAGCCTCACTTCAAAGCACAGCCCAAGGACAAGGCTGTCGGCTGGATTTATGCGCTCAACAACTATGTACCCGGCGACTATATCAAAAAGCCCATCATTGAGTGCAACGGTATCGAAATATGTGAAGAGTGGCTGTATCACATGGGCGTTCCCCAGGATAAAATCCATGACCTGGCAGTGAACCATGCCAGCACCACGCCCTGCATCATGCCTTACGTCACCACATATTTTGAAAACAGAGCTGCGGGAGACCGCCCGAAGGTCGTCCCGGACGGCGCCGTCAACTTTGGTTTCCTCGGCGAGCACGTCGAGACTCCGCGCGACACAGTTTTCACCACCGAGTTTGCAGTTCGCACAGGTATGGAAGCCGTCTACACCCTGCTCAACGTAGACCGCGGCGTTCCCGAAGTGTTTGCGTCCGTTTACGATGTACGTGTACTTATGGAGTCGACCATGAAGCTAATGGACGGCAGAAAGCCCCTTGAAGTGTTCCTGCCCGTCGTGCTGCCGATACTTGCGTTTGTCAAGGATAAGATTGACAACAACGTAGTGATGGATCTTGTCAAAAAGTACGGTATGCTCTAATCAAGCAGAGCTTAATACCTCGTTTCTTTTAAGGGAACCTGCTGAATTATATTGTAATGGTTCCATTTAGGCTAAGATAGCAGCAATTTAGGGGAGTAAAGGCAACAGCCGTTACTCCCCGCTTTTTATAGGTAAGTATAGCGGCAGGCCTTAATGGACTGCCGCTATAAATTTAAACGTTTTTTGAATAAAGTTCTCATGGTATTGACAAGCGACCTACTGCTGTAATATGATAATTAATATTAGATGCAATAATAATAGTAACCAGAATGGTTATGACCGCTGATTCATTCATATTAAAAATTGTATTATTAAATAACGAAAGATAATTTCACGAATATTGTATGAGTAGGTTTATATATGGTAAAACGAAATGCAGATTAATGACGATGACAAAGCGTTTGAGTTTCCTCCGATTTTACCTCTTGACAACGCGGCCAAGATATACCCCGCGGCAAAAGGCAGGAGAAGCCCGTCAATGTTCCGCCTTTCAATGGAACTGACTGAAGAAATCGACAGAAAAGTTCTTGAGCAGGCTCTTAAAAGAGCCCTGAAAAGAATGCCCAGCTTTTCACAGCATCTGAAGCGAGGCTTTTTCTGGTACCATCTGGAGCACAGGCAGGATGTTCCGCCGGTGTCGGATGAAATCAGAAATCCCTGCGTTTACCTTAACGAGAAAAAAAACAAGGGTTTTCAGCTTCGCGTAAGCAGCTACAGGAACAGAATTTCTGTTGATTATTTTCATGTACTGACAGACGGAACGGGCGGAATGGTTTTTCTGAAGACGCTTGTTGCCGAGTATGTATCAATCAAGTATGCGGTGACGATACCGCGCGGCAACGGGATTCTGGACTGTTCGGAGGCTCCGCAGAAAGCAGAGTATGAAGACAGCTTCTTCAGGTATGCGAGGCCGACGGGAATAAGCAGACTCGAAAAGCCCGCTTATCA
>JASDTK010000071.1:0-5332 GCA_041891555.1 Oscillospiraceae bacterium | reverse complement strand
TTTCAGAACAGAGTGAAATGAAAAAGGGCGCCACTCGAAATGCAATCAAAGAAACAAGCTCAAAATAAAAAGGGCGCTGATTTTTAAGGCTGAATGAAAGCCGATAAGGTTAGCGCCCTTTTTTAATATACACCAAAATCACATTAAAATTGAAAGCATCAGAAGGCCGGAGAATCGGAGTGCAGGAATGTACTCTATTCTCCGGCCTTTTTTGTTTTCTGGAAAGGAATAACCATGTTGGTACGCTATAAGAGAAATAAACAAACTGCCTGTTACGACTCGGACAATCTCGCTACTCTCGGCAGGACATCACCGGACGAACGTCCTTACGGTCCCTTCCCCAGCTGCGGCAACTGCCCTTACCCGTCCCACGGCTTCACTTGCTATAGCTCTGAGGGAGATTGCCTCAAAACCGATATGCAAAAAATTGCGAAACGCAGAAAGGATGATGCAGGAAGTGAGGTGAGCAATGGAAACTGAATTAACAAAACGCATTAAGGCGCTTACCCACCACTACCGCCCAAGGCTGCATACCGAAAAGCGCACCGTCCGGTGGGCGGATGAGGTATGGACGTCGTCAGGGATTGTAGACAGCATCCGGTTTGAGGACTATTACGAGGATGAGGAATATCTCTGCAGGCTTCTGGATGCGGAGCGTTTTTCCGAAAAGGAACCGTGCTTGACAGCGTATCGGCACGAACTCGGAAGGTGCTTTCGGGACGGCAGTACAGATAAGAATGCAAAGAAATGCCATGGCTGCGTCCTGCGGTGCCATAACTGGCGGATTGGGATGATGGTCACCTGTTTTGAAGTCAAAATCACCTATCAGGATTTCAAAAGCAGAAACGGCCATAACTTTCATGGGAATGAAAATTACTATTGCGTGCCGAAAGCCCTTGCCGCCAGAATCGCCGGGGAGATCCCCGACCACATCGGCATCCTTGCATATTTTGAGGGAGATCGCCAATACGGGCTCCGGCAGTTTAAACCGGCCATGTGGCAGGAGGTATCGGATCAAACCAAGGTACAGCTGCTGTACAACGCCATGAAATAGTGGTGCGACGGAGCAGTTTTTGTGTCACTGCCTGATGTGCATTGCAGTAATCAATCGGAGGTATCAAAATGAACGTTAACGCCAGAAAAGAAAAAATTTTTACAGTGGAACTCAGCCGCTGGAATCCTTCGGGCGCAAACCCCTCGGCGGAAATCGCACTCCCCGCCACACCCTATGAGCTGGCGGATGCGTTGGAAAAAGCGAAAATTACCGGGGACACCGTCTATTCCGCGGAGATTTTAAGCTGCAAGCTGGACTATCTGCCGCAGTTTATCGCCCCCGATGCCAATCTGCATGAGCTGAATCACCTCGCCCAGCGGCTGTCTTCCCTGAGTGCATGGGAGCTGGACTGCTTCGAGGGCATGGTGATGATGGATGCCGTCCAGACCCAATACGCCCCCATCCCGGTGGAGCGGCTCATCAACATGACCTACAGCACGGCGCATTGCCAGATTGCCTATGAAGCCCATGACGACCAATCTCTCGGCAAATTTTATGCGGATAATGATTTTGTACCGGCACTGGAAAAGGTATCGGATGAAGTCTACGAATATCTGGACTTCGCCAAAATCGGCAGAGAGATGCGCGAGGGTGAGGGCGGCGTGTTCACACCCCATGGCTATGTGGTGCAGAATGGCGAGATTGCCGCCGAATACCACAGCGGGGATGCCAGCACCCTTGAAAAGACGGATTACGCCGTGCTTCTCCGCATCACCAAGGGGCATTTTAACGATCCCGCCTATGACAATGACACGGCTGTCTTCCTCAAGCTCCCTGCCGGGGATGCGGCGCTTTTGCAGGCGGTCGATGCTGTTGGAGCGGCTTCCCCGGAGGAATGTCCATTCTCGTCGGAGGACTGCATGGCGCCCATTTTAACTGAAAAAATCAGCGACGCTTTGTATGCGTCAGAGGGTGACTGCTATGGGCTGGTCAATGAGCTGGCAGAACAGCTACGGCGCATCCATGATAAGCACAACATCTTATCCTACAAGGCAATGCTGGGAGAAGCTCCCGGTGATATTTCTTTGGAAGAAGCCCTCGACCTTTCCCTTGTGTCAGAGGACTTCTCTGTTATCCGGGAGGCTGCTAACCCTGCGGACTACGCACGCTTTGTGCTTTCCAAATACTGCATTGAGCAGGAAAGCGAGCTGTTTGCCAGTGCAGACCTTGACGGATATGGCAGCAAATTGATTCAGGAAAAAGGGATTTCCCTCACGGAATACGGTGTTTTATGGTCGCTTACCGGGCGAACTGTGGAGCAATATCTCGACCAGCCCAGCCAAAGCCTTGGCATGGAAATGAAATAGCAAATCTTTGTTGGGTTTTGGTATAGCTATTCTCATGAAGCTGTGGCATTGTGTTGTGCTAAAGGGAGGCGAAGAAGATGGACGAGAAGCTCATGGACTTGCTGGATATGGCTCTGGCGGAGCGGTTTCAGCTTGCGTATTCCGCCATGAGGGAATCAGACCCCCGGTCGGAAGAACTGGCACGGGAACTGATCGAACTCAGCGCGAGCATTCAGAACAGTGCTGAGATTACGCAGCACACAAAGGACCGGATCGATAATTACCTGACCGAAAATTCAGATATGGAGGTGAAATTTCAAAAACACCTATACATTCAGGGCGCCAAGGACTGCGTGGCAGTGTTAAGAGAGCTTGGCGTAATCAAGTAGCGCAGGCAGAGATGCCTGTGCTTTTTTAGACCCAATATCAAAACAGGGCCGTTTCCCCATACAGGAGGCGGCCCTGTTTTTTTGCGCCCTTTTTTGCCTTTCTTTCCGGGGAAACGGCCGGAAAGGAGGACCCATGCAAAGAGAACCGCTTGCAGAGCATCTGCGCCGGTATCACCACGGTGCGGAAAACGCTGTCATCAGCCGAGAGCTGGAACACTCATTCCACATTTCAGGCAAGGAGCTGCGGGACCTTGTCAATGCCCTGCGCCGTGAGGGTGTTCCCATTGCCAGCGACCAGAACGGGTACTTTTATGCGAAAACCGAAGCGGAGGTGCGCCTGACCATCCGGCATATGAGAAACCGCATCAGCGGGATCAGCGCCGCCATCACCGGCCTCCGACGTTCCCTTGCGGCCTTTGACGATTCGCAGATACGTCTGCCGCTGGAAGGAGGTGATGACTCCTGAACAGCTTCATGTCCTGGATCGGCGGCAAGAAATCCCTGCGGGAGCTGATCGTCACTCTGTTTCCCCTCTATTATGAGCGGTACATTGAGGTGTTCGGCGGAGGCGGCTGGGTGCTGTTTCATAAGCTGCCCGGCAACGATTTTGAGGTCTACAACGACTTCAATGGTCTGCTGGTGAACCTCTACCGCTGTGTGCGGGAGAAGCCGCAGGAGCTGATGGCGGTGCTTGCCTACTGCCTTAATTCCCGCGCGGATTTTGAGCTTATCAAAAACGCTCTTGCCCGTGACAGCCCCGCGTCGGATGTGCAAAAAGCGGCATGGTTTTACCAGCTCATCCGCTACAGCTATGCGTCGGGGCTGACCAGCTACGGCAGCCAGCCCCACGATATCCGCAGCAATTTCCCTCTCATTGAGCAGGCCCACCGGCGGCTTGCCAAGGTGGTCGTGGAAAACAAGGACTTTGAGAAGCTCATCGGGCAGTATGACCGCCCTGTCAGCTTTTTCTACTGCGACCCGCCGTATTTTGAAACCGAAAGCTACTACAAAAACGTGGGCGAGGACGGCTTCACGGAAAAAGACCATATCCGTCTGCGGGATGCCCTGCTGCGGATCGACGGCAAATTTCTGCTGTCCTACAACGACTGCGAGTTTATCCGTAGCCTCTATGATGCGCCGGGCATCCAGACGGAAGCCTTTACCCGCATTAACAACATCAAGCAGCGGTATGACAATGGGGCTCAGTTTCCTGAAATCCTCATTGCCAACTACGATCTGCACGAACGCGAGAAAAACGCGCCGTCACAGCTGAATCTGTTCGGAGAAGGTGGCTTCATGGAATAGCCAAAATGCCCTTGGCACAGCCTTGCGTGAAAAACAAAATTAATACTTGATTGGAGGAACCCTTTTTATGAAAAAGAATCAAATGCCCCAAATCGGCCTCCCCGCCGATGCCTGCGAACGTTCCGGCTTCACCGAAAAGGACACGCTGGAGCTTCATGCAGGACAGAACGCCCTTGTGTTTCTGAAGGACAAAATGACAGCCTTGGAGGTTGCGAACGCCATCCAGAGTCTCAGCTCTCTCGCCTCGGATCTGACCGTCGTTCTCGCCGCCGCCTGCGGACTGTGCGACAACTGCGGCGAGGGCTGCGAGGATGACTGCCCTGCCGGATGCGTTTCCGCTTGCTCTCTCTGCCATGATCTGCTGGATGAAAGCCAGACTGTCCGCATCCCCGGCTATCTGCTGGAGGAAGCGGGTATCCCCGCGGATGCCAAGCTGGACGCCTATTCAGACGAGGACAGCGGCGAAATCACGGTGACAGAGGCCGATATCCAGCAGGATATTACCGATGTGCCGCCCGGCATTCTCGCAGTGCTGGCCCAAAGCGGCATGTGCCTTGCGGAGCTGGATGAGCTGATTATGCAGGAGGAAATCATCTATGGCAGATAAAAAGTTCCCATCTGTTTATCCCCACTCCTTTGCCCAAGCTAAGCAGCTTGGTGAGTTAAATGATTGGAAGGCAAGCCACAAGGAAAATATCGCCTGCAAGAATGCCATCGAAGAAGCGATTCGCCGGGGTTTTGACGGAATGTATCTGAAAAGTGACTGTGCCGAAAGCGTCCTTAACCAGTTCGGCTACCACCGGGTGTCCTATGTTCTGGCAAACAGCTTGCAGTGCAAGGATTATGACGGGCGTTTTTCTCGCGGTAACCACGATTGGGCAAAGCAGACGTATATCCCGCCCGACAAGGATTCGTACAGTAACCGCAATCTGGATTTTGCCGTAGACAGCCACCCGGCCGTGCTGGACGGGTTTGTCAACCAGTACCGCAGGGCATATCAGGCACTTGGGCTGTTTGACCATACGCACTGTCTGCCCGACACAGAAAAACAGGATTTTGAGGGTAAGGTGGTTGTGCTTTCACCCAAAGTATTGAAAGAAAACTGCCTGACCGTGCAGGATCAGCTCTGGCTGTGTACTGGGGGCTTCGGCGCTCATGTCGGAGCCAACGGACGTGCTGTCTTTGCCGTAAACCTTGCGGACGGCAAGAAAACCCGCTGGAACAGGACGGATTTTGCCGGAGTGCTTGCCGAAAGCCATCTTCCCGATTGGGCAAAGGAAAAGCTCTCAGAAATACAG
>JASDTK010000070.1:0-5448 GCA_041891555.1 Oscillospiraceae bacterium | reverse complement strand
AGCTTCTGCGTATGGGACTTGACGTGGATGAAAGCCATTTTTATACGAGCGCGCTTGCTACTGCAAAGTTCCTGAGCCGCCAGAGCCCCGGGTGTAGCGCCTATGTCATTGGCGACCACGGACTATTTAATGCCCTGCATGACGCGGGAATAATGATAAACGACGTAAATCCCGATTATGTAATTATAGGTGAGACAGTCAACTACAACTTTGACTGCATCTGCCGCGCTATGCATCACGTTACAAGCGGCGCTAGGCTCATCGGCACGAACACCGACCTTACTGGGCCGACCGAGGACGGGATAATCCCCGCGTGCCGTGCGCTCGTCTCTCCGGTGGAAATTACGACCGGTGTGAGCGCGTATTATGTCGGCAAACCAAACCCCCTTATGATGCGCACCGGCCTTAAAATGCTGGGAGTACACTCGGAGGAAGCCGCGATGATAGGCGACAGGATGGATACCGATATTATAGCAGGCATTGAAAGCGGTCTTGATACGGTGCTTGTGCTGTCCGGTGTTACGACAAGGGAAGAAATAATGCGCTTCCCATACCGCCCGAGATTGGTTCTGAACGGCGTGGGCGATATCGCGGATATGTAGATAATTACAATACAAACAGCGGCAGGCTTGAGCCTGCCGCTGTTTGTATTTGAAATTTGTAATTATTACTTTGCAGATGTATAAATACCTATCGGTATTATTGGCGATGTGTAATTGTCGTAATATACAAACACAAATGTATATGTGTTTCCTACAACCAAGTTGTCAAACGATGGTTCGCCCAAGCGGTTCTCCAGCTCTACCAATCCAGCGCTTGTTCTAATATAGATCACGTCAACGTCGTCTATAGTATCCTTGGACTGCAAAACGGCCTTTGCATACATTACCGTTCCGTCGTAACCATTTTTGTCATATGCTGTAGTAAAAATTGCATCAGGTACAGAAATTATTTGAGGTGCCGATGTCAAAGCGGCTGTTTTTGTGGTAGCGTCCCAAGTGACTCCCAGACCGAGGGCATTAGAAATAGCGCGCAGAGGGAGATATGTAGTGCCGTCCATTATGAAAGGCTCAACGGCGTTACCAGTGGCATCAGTCGGTGTGACTGCGTTTCCGTTTAATGTGATCTTTATGTCGTTATAAACCAGCTGCACTGTTTTGCTGAGGGTTGAGGCAAATGCAGGGACGATAAGAACCATCACCAACAGGCAAACGGCTATGCCAAGTGAAAACCATTTCAAATTGTTCAGTTTCTTCATTTTTTGATTCCCTCCATAATCTCCCGCTTTTAGCGGATTCTATTTGTTGAATAAGTCAAAAGCATATGGAACAAGTCGGAATATATAGCAAATTGATGCCAATAATGCATATTTATACCATAAAATAAAATGGGGAATTTGTCAAGGAAAATTGGCGCTGTTCAGATATGCTCCAACAGATATAATGCTAAAATTTGGCATAGGTTTTTTGCCTTGTGCATGAGTGCGCGGGATGATAGAATAATACCAACAATAAGAAAAAGGAAACGTCTCAATGGAAAACCTGGTTACAGTTCTTTTAAAGTTTCTGCCCGTGCTCCTGATGATAATGCTAGGGGCCCTCATACGCAAAATAAAGCTGCTGAAGCCGGATACTATTCAGGAGCTCAAAACTATACTTGTAAACATCTCTCTGCCATCAATGTTTGTGCTGACCTTTGCGAGAACAAGCTTTGAGCTGAGGTATTTATTGATTTTCGTAGCGGAGTTCATCGTTTACCTGATAATGCTGTTTCTGGGCAGAGGCGCTTCAAAAAAGCTTTGTCCGGGCAACGCTTTCTATCCCTCAGTGTTTGTAGGTCACGAAAACGGAATGCTGGGATACGCGCTGTTCACCGCCTTTTTTGGTGCTGACAACACGTACAAGCTGGCTATTTTCGATATTGCTCAGGTAGTCTTTGTCTTCTTCGTGCTTGTAAACTTCCTGCAAAAGCAAAACGGAACAAACGCAACGGCAAAACAGATTCTTTTTGGCTTTATAAAATCACCGATAATTCTGTCCATATCCGCCGGCATCATACTGAGCGCTACGGGGCTTGCGTCCTATGTCCAGAAATTTCAGATAACAGATTCGCTTGTAAATGTGCTTACTCTTCTCGGAAATCTGACCGTGCCGATTATATGCATTACCATCGGATATGAGCTGCGTATTAATCTGAGCAATATTACGAGACCGTTTATGACAGTTTTGCTCCGCATGGCGCTTATGCTTGGTTTTGCGTTTCTGATAAACAGATTTCTGGTCACCGGAGTGCTGCATCTTGACAAGAGTTTTGAGGTAGCCCTATATACCATGTTCATTCTTCCGCCGCCCTTTGTCATTCCCATGTTTATGGACCAGAAGGCGGAAAAGGAGAAAAACGATATACTGAACGTAATTTCACTCCATATCGTGATGACTCTGGCAGCCTTTCTGATACTTATATCGTTCACGGCTTAGTGCAAGAAAAAACAACAAAAGTTCGAGCTCAATCGAGTTTATCCACAATAAAATCTTTATAGATTTGTAAAATATTATGTGGCACGGACAGTTGAGAAAAATCTCGAATCCAGATATAATAATTAATCAAGAGATAGTCTCTCCGGAAGGAAGAAAAAGCAATGTCACTTGAGGAGCTCCGCGAGCGAAATAAGAGCCTTGTAACCGAGAAGGCGCTTGAGTTATTCATAAAGAACGGGATTGACAACACGAAGGTTAAAGATATAGCGAAATCCGCAGGACTGACGGAGCGTTCGGCTTACAGATACTTTGATACTAAAACAGACCTTGTGCAGGCGGCGGCCTATCTTTTCTGGAACAAAACGCTGGAGGAAATCCGCGGAAGGGTGGAAGCTAGCCGCATCAGCGAGTTTTCCGGCATTGAGCAGATACGTGCCCTGCTCTATCAGTATTCCAATCTTTATTTTGAAAACAAACAGGGAGTTCTCTTTACGCTGGATGCCGAGATGTATTTGTTTTCTGCGGGACGAAGCAAAACGCTGAACCGCCCGCCCGAAAAATTCGATACCTCAGAAAGCCCCCTTGTCCTTGCGATCAGAAAAGGTCTTAAGGATGGGAGCGTGAGCCGTGATGTTAATGTCAAGGAGCTGTATTATAACTCCTACGACTCAATACTCGGAGTTATGCAGAAGCTCGCGCTTGAGGCCTCAGGCTTCACTGAGCTTGATAACAAACAGCGAATGAAGCACCTTTGCGACCTGTTTGTGAGGGCTTTTCAGGGGGATTAATCGTAAAAAAAGCAGCATAACCGATTAGTTTTCCCGAATAAATCCTCGGGAAAATATATTAGTCTAAAGTGTCATACCGACTGACATATAAAAACATATTTTTTCGAAAGGTGTGAGGGAAGAACAGATAATTCAGCATCGCTCTGCTTGGCATTGTTAAAAAGCAAACAAAAAAAGAGTTGGGAGAGATATTGTGGGGATTTTATACGAATCGACCAGCCTGACAGGCTGGGCAATACTTGCGCTTGTAATCCTGGCATTGATAGCGTTCAATGAATTCGGCCGCACGACAAAATGGGGCGGAATCACGCTGTTTCTGATTATTCCGGCGCTGCTGACGGTTCTGGTATGGCCGACAACCGCCGCGCCTGGGAATGAATACGGTACCGGAACCTGGTTTAACTGGTTCAAAACCTATTCCGCGCTTGCCGGCTGCCTCGGCTTCATGGCGATACGCTATATTCCTGGGCTTGCCAAGAAAAAGTGGGCGCTGGCCTTTCCTCCGCTCATTCTGGCGCTGAACATACTCGAGGCGGTTATCCGCGATTTTCAGTGCTATACCTTCGGAGCTTTTCAGGGCGCAAGAATCGAAAACCTCTGGACTATGTCCGGCCCCTGGAACATTATGAACGGCATTGCGGGTTTGCTGAACATTCTGCTCATCTGCGGCTGGAGCGGTATCTTCGTTTCGAAGGACAAGAGCAAGGATATGATTTGGCCGGACTGTATCTGGATTTATGTCATTACATATGACTTATGGAACTTTGCCTATACGTATAACTGCATAGCGGATCACTCCTTCTATTGCGGCGTTGCCCTGCTTGTCGCGAGCACTATATGCACCTTCTTCGTGAAAAAAGGCGCGTGGCTCCAGCACAGAGCGCAGACCCTCGGACTCTGGATTATGTTCGTCATGACCGTGCCGTCTTTTGCCGACCGTATAGCCCCTGTAGCAACAACGCATAACCCAAAGGCCTTTTTCGCGGTGAGCCTTGTTGCTCTTATCGCGAACCTTGCCGCCGTTATCTATCAGTTCAGAATTATCATTAAAAACAAGCTCAATCCGTTCAAGGATGAGATATTTAAGGTCACAAAGGAATATAAAAAAGTCGTAGAAGAAAACGTATAGGAGGTATAGTGTGGCAGCGAGAAAGTTAATACTGAAACTGGCAAAAAAAATCAGCGGCCCGACGGCTCTGATGATTAAGTTCGATGAAAACGCTCCCGAATATTATGTTTTGGACTGCGTTGTAAGCGATGAAATGGCCGAAGTAGGCCTTGCAATGGAGCTTAGAAAGCCCCAGACACTCGCGCAGATTTCAAAAAAGTGCGGCAAATCGCTTGAGGAAACCGAAAAACTGGCTCGCGAACTTGCCCAGGTCGGAGCGTGTATATTCCACGAGGAAAACGGCGAGGACGTTTTCGAGCTTACAGTTTTTGTACCCGGCGTTATGGAAAAAATGGTTGAGAACAAGGAGCTTTGCGAGAAATTCCCAGCTATACCCAGAGCGTTTGAGGAATATGCAAGGCTACGCGGCTCAATGCTCGCGCCTATGATGCCAGTCGGAAAAGGCCCTATGCGCGTCATTCCCATCCAGTCCGCGATAGACGGGGACAGCCGGAAAATCGGTTTCGAAGAGGTCTCGGTGATACTCAACAAGGCAAATCGCTTTGCAGTCGGAGACTGCACCTGCCGCCGCTCCAGACGCCTTCTGGGGCAGGGCTGCGGCCACCTCGAGCAGGATATGTGCATCCAGCTCGACACGGGCGCGGAGTACTACATACGCACAGGCAGAGCCAGAGAAATAACCCGTGAAGAAGCCTTTGAAATAATTAAAAAGGCTGAAGACAACGGGCTGATGCACTCGATTCCGAACATTGACAACGGTACGACTCACGCAATCTGCAACTGCTGTGCCTGCGGCTGCTATTCGATGCGAAACGCGCTGATGTTCAATTCACCCGATATGATAAGGTCAAACTATGTTTCCGAGGTCGACAAGGAAAAGTGCGTCGCCTGCGGACAGTGCGTCGAAAACTGCCCGACAAATGCCCTGAAGCTAGGACAAAAGCTTTGCAGCGTTAAACCTCTGCCTGTGGCGACGGTTAAGACCGCGCACGACCATGTCCAGAAGGAAAAGGACTGGAATGTGGATTACCGCATAAACCGCAAGAACGTGGTG
>JASDTK010000069.1:0-5468 GCA_041891555.1 Oscillospiraceae bacterium | reverse complement strand
ATGTTTTGCCGCACTCATCAAAGGTCTGGCGGGTTGCGAACTGGAAATTACCGTCGCACCAGGTTTTGGAGATGTGTTCGATAACTTCAAGATACTTAGCGTCGACCAGACCGCCGGGTACGCGCATCTGAAGCATAAATTCTCCGGGAACTTTTGACTGGCGGAAGCAGTTTAGACGTGTCTTTTTGATATTGATATCTCTGTTCATACTCTGATCCTCCTCCCTTAGTCAACAAGATTTTTTGCGACTTTGTATGGAAAAACGGGACCGTCAAGACAGACATAGGTCTCGTCTATGCGGCAGTGACCGCACTTGCCTATTGCGCAGGACATCTTGCGCTCAAAGCTGAGCCATATGTTTTCTTCCTTCGCGCCGCAGGCAAGAGCTTCCTGAGAAGCATATTTCATCATGACAGGAGGCCCGACAACAATCAGCACGTAGTCATTGCCGAAGCTTTGAAAGTCGATTTCCTTGATAAATTTGGTTACCAGACCGACTCGCCAGCCGGTTTTTTCATCATTATCAAGCGCGTAAATCGTGCGAAACTTTGCCGCCCACCTGACGAGGTCTTCGTGAAATACTATGCCGTCCTCGTCCTTGAAGCCGCAAATAAGGGTTGTGCTTTTCGCAAAGCCGGGTTCGTCCGCGCACAGGTTCAGCAATTCACGTGCTGGGGCCAGCCCCGTACCGCCGGCAACGACAATGACATTTTTACCGCGGATTTCCTCAACAGGCCAGCCCCTGCCGTAGGGTCCGCGGAGAAAAAGAAGGTCGCCCGGCTGTTTTTCGAAGATGACATTGGTTACCTCTCCGACGGAACGGATAGTAAACTCAAGCCATTCCTCGTTCCAGCCGCTGACGGAAATCGGGCATTCGCCGATCTTGGGGATGGAGAGCTGCATGAACTGACCCGGTAAGGGTCTGGCGTTGGACTTGACCCGGAATGTATATTCATGTCCGCCCTGCTGCCTGACAGAAAGAATCTCACAGGCCTGGGGCTGAAGCGGATTATTCATTATTCTGCGCCTCCTTTGCCTTGATTTCTTCGACTGCATCGCACATTTTATTCAGAGTGTGAGTTATGGAGATAAATTCCGGACAGCGGTGTATGCATCTGCCGCAGCCGACGCACATATGGCTGTCGCCGAAACGGGCCTTGTAGTCATGGAACTTATGCAGCATCTTAAAACGCATACGGTCGCCCGCGGTCTTACGGTAGCTTGCTCCGCCGGCAACGGTGGAGAAGCCGTCTATCTGGCAGGAGGCTGTGACGCGGCGGCGCTCGCCCACCTCAGGATTATCGCCGTATGCTATGTCTTTTGTGGTAAAGCAGGTGCAGGTGGAGCAGGCAATTGTGCACGCGCCACAGCTTATGCAGCGGTTATTAAATTCCTTCCACATGGGATGTTCTTTCAGCTTGTTGAGGACTTCTTTGCTGGGAATGTCGGGCAAAGTGACCTTGGTCTCGTTTTCCTCGACAAACTTCGGCTCAAATTCGGCCTTGGGCGCGTTGTCAAACAAAGCGTCCAATGCCTCGTCGCAGACCTTGAACTTCACGCTTCCATCCGGCGTCACACTGACAGCCATAGCGTAATCGTCGGTTTTGTTGGTGCCCATGCTTACACAGAAGCAGGTGTCGTCGGAACCCGGACACTCCATCAAGATAAACTTGACAAGCTCGCGCATACGCTCGTAATACATATCAACAAAGCCGCCGTTTCCGGCATAGATTTTGGCCTGAACGTGCTGAGCATTGATGTCGCAGGGGCGCGCGAACAGCAGAATGGGCTTCAAGTTGCCCTTGCTCGCGCGGTATTCGTCCTCCGTAAAAAAGAACAGCGCCTGCTGAATGGGGGAGATTACTTCCTTGGCGGGGTAATCTGATTTTTCTTCGAAGACAATCTCTTCAAAAGAAGCTACTTCCGCATAGCGGATTATGTCGGTGTCGGAGTAGCGCCCCTGTGCCTCAAAGCGTTTTGGGGCGTAAATTCTGTATTGCTTTTTCAGCGCTGAAAAAAGCTCGCCGGCCTTTTCAGAACTCAATATATAGCTCATTTTCATCCTCCTTTTTATCAGTATTCCTTAGAAAAAAATAACACGCGGCAGGTTCAGGTGTCAACGTAATGACGGCTAATCAGTCGTATGAAAAATTGATGTAAATCATAAGTAAATACTTAAGTATTATATATAGTAATTTATAATATGCATATAGTTGAAACTTGATGGTGCTGATGGTATAATTTGACCAATTACAGGCAACAAGCTCCGACAGAGGTAGAAAAATGGAAAACCGCATCCAGGTGGTAGGGGTGGATTTTCGTACTGCTCCATTGGCAGTGCGAAGCAGATTCGCTTTTTCGGATACTCAAAAAATAGAGTTCTCTTCCAGACTTTCAGAGCTGGGTTTTCAGGAATCGGCTGTACTGTCGACCTGCAACCGGAGCGAAGTGTATTTTGTCGCGAAAGAGGATAGAACGGGAGAAGCTCAAAGGGAAATGCTCCGTTATTTTAATGCTGCTGACTGCGATGCTGCGGTGTATTCCTTCTGCGGGCTGACGGCTGTCAAGCACCTGTTCAGGGTAAGCGCCGGTCTGGAATCGGCAGTTATAGGTGAGGATCAGGTTTTAGGACAGGTCAGTGATGCTATCTGGTTTGCAACGGTTTCCGGTTCGGCGAAAAAACTCCTGAACCGGGCGTTCCGGGACGCTGTTACTGTCGGAAAGCAGGTTAAATCCGAGCTCGGAATCTCAGATATTCCGCTGTCGGTCGTATATATCGGCATCAAAAAGCTTAATCAGGCGATGAACGGGCTTGCGGGCAAGTCTTTTCTCGTCATCGGCAGCGGAGAAATGGGACGCCTAGCTGTAAAATATCTGGAGGACGAGAGAGCCGGAAGCGTATATCTTTGCAGCCGTTCCTGCGGCAAGGGAGAGTCTGCACAGCCGGACGGACAGCAGTTTGAACCGGTGCCCTTTGCTGAGCGGTATGATTACATTACAGAGATTGATGGAATAGTGAGCGCTACGGCCTCCCCTCACGCTGTTCTTAAAGGCGAAAAAATGCCCGAAAGAACCAAGCCCCTGTGCATCATAGATCTTGCGGTTCCTCCTGACGTCGACGAAAGCGTATACCATTTGCCTTATACGAGCGTTATAAACGTAGACGAACTGAATACGTCGTCCGCAGAGAATCTGGAGCGCAGGCTCGGTCTGGCTGAGCAGGCTGAAGCCCTGATTGATATCAAGGCCGAGGAGTTGGAAAACTGGCTATTTCATAACAAGGTGGACACGGCCATAGAATCAATGAATCGCAGATGCCGGGAAATTGCGAACGATACGGAACAGTTTCTGTTCTACAAGCTTGAGCTTTCGGAACGGGAGAAAAAGCTTGTAGCTAAGATGATTGAGTCCAGCCTCAGGCGATTAGTGCGGGAGCCTATATTGAGACTGAAAAAGCTGGATAACGAGGGCAAGCAGGAAGAATACATAGCCGTTGTCAAGGAACTGTTCGATTTTGAGGAGACTGAAGAGTAATGAGAAAGCTTAGAGTCGGCACAAGAGGAAGCAAACTGGCACTCGCTCAAACGGAAACCGTAGTAAAACTTCTTTCCTCGCGGTTTCCGGACGTGTTTTTCGAAATTGTTGTGATACGAAGCAAGGGGGACCTTGTTCCCGACCGTCCTTTACAGGAAATCGACGGCAGCGGCTTGTTTACCGGAGAAATTGAGGCCGCGCTCGGCAGAGGCGAAATCGATTTTGCCGTACACAGCATGAAGGACCTTCCCGCGGAAACGGCATCCGGCCTCACTCTTGCGCCGGCTCCTGTCAGGGCGGATATGAGAGATGTCTTGATTTTGTGCGAGGGCGTTACCTGCCTTTCGGGGCTGCAGGACGGAGCGAAAATCGGCACAGGCAGCGTTCGGCGCTCAATACAGCTAAAAGTCATGAAGCCTGAAATCGAAATCGTGCCGATACGCGGCAACGTGGACAGCAGAATCACGAAAGTGGGAACGCAGCTCGACGGCGTGGTGCTGGCGGCTGCCGGTCTAGCCCGACTGGGGCTGTCCGGCCTCGTGACACAGTATCTCGAGCCTTCAGAGATGATTCCGGCACCCTGTCAGGGTGTTCTGGCGCTGGAACTGCGTAAGGAAGACACTTTTGTTATGAATATACTCGAAACTATCAGGGATGAGAAAACGGACATTTCAGCAAGAGCGGAACGAGCCTTTCTTCGCGGCAGCGGGGCAGGCTGCCACGCGCCTGTCGGAGCGTTTTGCGAACATGAGGCTTCGGGTGAAATTATGCTGACGGGGCTTTTCGGAAGCGAGGAAAAAGGAGTTGTGCGCGGAAGCATCTCCGGCGCGGCAGATGACGCCGAGTTGGTCGGCCTTCGCCTTGCGCAGCAGCTGCTGCGCCAATTTGAGGAACTGTGAAATGAAAAAAACTATGGTTTATCTAGTGGGCGCCGGCCCCGGGGCAGAAGACCTGATTACCCTTCGCGGTCTTGACTGCATCCGCCGCGCGGACTGCATCATATATGACAGGCTGATAAGCGAGCGGCTTTTGGAAGAAGCCCCCTCCGGATGCGAAAAACTCTATGTGGGTAAGACCGCAGGAGAGCACAGCGCAAGTCAGGAAGAGATTAACGCTTTACTCCTTGAGAAAGCCGAAAAGGGAGGCAGCATTGTACGGCTCAAGGGCGGGGATCCCTATGTTTTCGGGCGCGGCGGCGAGGAAGCACTGTGCCTCTATGAAAATAAAATACCTTTTCAGGTGGTGCCCGGTGTAAGCTCCGCGATTGCCGGCCCGTGTTTTGCGGGCATTCCCGTCACCCACAGGGGGCTGGCGCGGTCAGTGCATATTATCACCGCGCATACAAAGTCGGGAGAGCTAAGCGATGAGGACTTCAAGCGCCTTGCGCCGCTTGAAGGGACTTTAGTGTTTCTGATGGGGCTCTCACAAACCGCAGAAATCGCGGCAGGGCTGATGCGCTCCGGAATGGACGGCACCATGCCGGCTGCGGTCGTTTCCCGAGCCGGAACTCCCGAACAGACAACAGTAATCTCCACGCTGGAGAGCTTGTCCGAGGCAGTTCAAAAAACAGGAGTGGTTTCACCTGCCATTATTATCGTTGGAGCGACGGTCACGCTGGGGGATAAACTGAACTTCTTGGAAAAACTGCAACTGTGGAACAAAAAAATTCTTGTGACAAGCGATAAAAAGAGAAACGGTTCTTTGTCCCAAATCCTTGAAGCTAACGGAGCGGATGTGACGTCGGTTCCCATGACCGAAATTGTACCCGTAAAGGGCAGGCTGACAACTTATTTTCCGCTGCTGAGCAGCTACAGCTACCTTGTATTTACAAGCGGAAATACCGTGGACCTTTTTATGGAGGAGCTCTTTGAAGCCGGAGCGGACGTCAGGAAGCTCGGAAACGCGAAAATTTGCGCAGTGGGTCCGTCCACATA
>JASDTK010000068.1:0-5477 GCA_041891555.1 Oscillospiraceae bacterium | reverse complement strand
GGGTATAGGTCAGTATGATGACCTTATATCGCCCATAGCCATGCTGAGATTTGTGTCGGCAATAGCAAACGACGGCGTTGCAAGGGAGCCGGTTATTCTTAAAAATTCAAATTCACGCTCGACACAGCTCATGGAAACCGACACCGCGAAAAAGGTACGCGAGCTTATGAGCTACAACGTGGCTTACGCCTACGGACAGGGAAATTTTCCTAACCTTAAAATCTGCGCTAAAACAGGCACCGCCGAGCTTGGAGACGGCACTTCAAACGCATGGTTTGTCGGTTTCCTTGACGATACCGAACATCCACTTGCCTTCACGGTCGTAATTGAAAGAGGCGGCGGGGGGCTTGCAAACGCGGGCCCAGTCGCGAATGCTGTGCTGCAGGCGGCAACAACAGAAAAATAGTATCAAACCTCACAACACTTATTACCGGGTGGGGCTTATTTGGCGCACCCGGTTTTTCTTATTGACAGGAGTATAAAAATGTCAGAAATATCAATACAGGGCTTGGTAAAAGCCTTCGAACAGAATAAAAACATACTGGACGGCCTCAGCTTTGAGATAAACTGCGGTGAGCGCGTCGGAATCCTCGGCAAAAACGGCGCGGGAAAAACAACGCTTTTCCGCATAATAACGGGTGAGGTGCATCCGGATGAAGGAAGGGTCGTAATCCCCTCCGAGAGACGCATAGGACTGATTTCTCAAATACCCGTGTTCCCGGACGGTTACACGGTGGAAGACGTACTCAAATCGGCGCACGAGAGAATATTCCAGCTTGAAGCGAAGATGAACGCGCTTGCGTCGCAGATGGCCTGCGAGACTTCGGACGCAGTCCTGCTCGAATACGACAAAGCCGCCGCGGATTACGAGCGGCTGGGCGGCTACAACGCGGATACGGAGCGCAACAGAGTCGCAAACGGACTTGAAATTTCGGAGCAAATGCGAAAACAGCTCTTTACCGAGCTTTCGGGAGGGGAAAAGACACGCGTAAATCTGGCGCGCCTCATACTCGAAGACACGGATATTTTGCTGCTGGACGAGCCGACGAACCATCTTGATCTACGGGCTACGGAGTGGCTTGAGGATTATCTACTCAAATTCCGCGGGACGGTACTCGCAATTTCACATGACCGCTATTTTCTCGATCGCGTCGTGACGCGCACAATCGAAATTCTGGGAGGAAAGGCCGAGTTCTATAACGGCAACTACAGCTTTTACGTTGATGAAAAGCAGCGCCGTTACGAGGAACAGCTCAAAAAATACGAGAAGGAGCAGGCTAAAATCTCACAGCTTCAGGAGGCAGCGGATAAGCTGCACCTCTGGGCCTTTATGGGCGCGGACAAGCTCCATAAGCGCGCGTTCTCAATGGAAAAGCGCATGGAGCGCATCAGGCAGACGGACAGACCAAAGACCGAAAAAGCTATGAGAATGAGATTTGCCCAGCGCGAATTTACGGGCGACGAGGTACTGGTGCTTGACGGAGTCAGCAAAGCCTTCGGACAAAGAACCCTCTTTTCAAACCTTGAGCTAATAGTTGAAGGAGGAGAACGCATCGCACTCATTGGCGACAACGGTACGGGAAAATCAACCCTGATAAAGCTCATAATGGGAGAGGATGTACCGGACTGCGGTATGGTAAGGCGTGGCCCGTCGGTTAAAACAGCGTATCTACCGCAGATAATAAAATTCGACTTTCCGCAGAGAAGTCTGCTAGACACTATGTTGTACTCGGAAAAATGCACGCCGCAGGGTGCGCGAGACAGGCTGGCAAGCTTCCGTTTTTCGGGCGAGGATGTTTTTAAGCCCGTGTCGGCTCTTTCGGGCGGAGAGCAGAGCCGCCTGCGTCTTTGCATGCTTATGCGCGGCGAGGTAAACTTTCTGATTCTCGACGAACCTACAAACCACCTGGATATTCAGAGCCGTGAGTGGATTGAGGAGTCAGTGGACGATTACAACGAGGCACTTCTTTTCGTTTCACATGACAGATATTTTATTGAGCGCTTCGCAACACGTATATGGGCACTTGAAAACGGAACAATCACCGATTTCCGCGGCGGATTTGACGAATACCGCGAGTACATGAAACGGCAAAACGATCAAATTGCGAACTTTAAGTCGAAAGAAAACGTCAAAGAGGAGAAAAACAGAGCTCAGAAGAAAAATCCTGCCGCCTACGACGATAAGCAGCTTCGAAAAACGGAGCGCGAAATCGAAAAGCAGGAGGACAAAATTAAGGAAATTGAGGCGCTTTGTGAGGAGTTCTCTTCTGACTTCCAGAAACTCATGGAGCTTGACGTGCAAAAGGCTGAAGCTCAGAAGGAACTGGACATTCTCTTTGAGAAGTGGGAGGAGCTTTCCGAACAAAGCCTCCCAGAATGAAAGGTTAGGTGAAATGAAGGAAAATAATAAACATAAGGAAAAAGCTTTCTGGATAAGGGAAGCAGTACTGATGGCGATGTTCCTGATACTTTTTTACGTTGCTGTCGGCTACAAAACAATTGCTCTGTCCCTATTCGCAATTACGGCTCTCGTAGGGATATATAGGCTTCTGTCCAATCTGGGCAAAAAGAACGCGAAGCTCGCAAGGACGCTGAAAATCGTATTGACAGCTTTTGTATGTATCGGTCTCGTGCTTTTTGCTGTTATAGAAGTAATTGTCGTTAGGGCGGCACATACGGACACAAATCCCGAGGCACCGTATCTTATCATGCTTGGAGCCGGCGTAAACGGTACAGAACCGTCGCTATCAATGCTTTACAGACTTGAGGAGTCAAAAAAGTATCTGGATGAGTATCCTGAGGCGATTGCGATAGTCTCAGGTGGGCAGGGAGCAGGAGAGGATATATCCGAAGCCGAGTGTATGCGCCGCTGGCTTGCGAAAAATGGCGTATCAGCGGACAGAATAATTATGGAGGACAAGTCTACTTCGACTTACGAGAATCTCAGAAACTCGCTGGAGATTATTGAAAAAAGAGGCGGTGACCGGACTGCGAAGGTCGCGGTACTCTCACAGGAGTATCATCTCTACCGCGCGAAGTATTACGCGCGTGAGCTTGGAGCGGACGCAGTCGGCGTAGCGGCAAGTACGGGAAACAAAGCCATGATGGTTAGCTACACTATGAGGGAAGCCTTCGGTGTTGCGTATATGTGGATACTTGAACACTATCTTGGACATGCATAGCAGTATAATAACAGGGAGCCGGTAACGGCTCCCTGTTATTATGTAAACTAATTTGAAAAAGTGTCTGAACTTATTCGGTGTAATAGACAAATTTCAATTAGCGGTATTATTCATACCACTAAATCTATATCTAAATAGACATATATTTGATTTTTGCAAGTTTTTTATGTTGATTTATTTGTGAATGAGTAATAAAATAGTCGCATAATGTTGTAATAAATGCCTTGTTTGACGCATGGGAAGATGCGGCTTTCAGAAGCGGCTGTAAGCAACAAAACTCAAAGCTGTTTTTGTGGTGTGAAGGGCATTAGGGGGAGACTGGAATGTACGATTCTGAAACATTGTTTAACATGGGCAAATATCGGGTACGTTTTTCCGGTAAGCATGAGGCAATCTACGATTACGACACAGGAAAACACTATACTTATTTTGAGATGGATAGGCGCTCGGATAAGCTCGCGTGGTTTCTGACACAGAAGCTCGGACTCAAAAAAGGAGACAGGATCGGGTTTTGCGCAACGAACTCCGTAGCTTTTTTTGATGCCTTCTACACAACCTACAAAACCGGACTGATAATTACCACCTATAACTGCCTGCTCCGGGAGAAGGAACTGTTTTCGCTCATTGAAAACGAAGCGCCAAAGGTGATTTTCTATTCGGGTGAATTCTCGTTTACAATTTACAGTCTGCGCGATAACGGGTTCAAGCAGGAATTCATATGTCTTGACGAGCCCTGTGAGGGCGATAACTATTGCTATTCGGATATTATGAATAACGAGGATTACAAAGAGCCGGTAAATCCCGGACTCGATTATGAAGATATCCAGATGCTGATACATACGGGCGGCACGACAGGCACACCCAAGGCTGCAATGATGTCCTTCCGTTCGTTATTCTATAATTCTATGGCTGACTACACGGGCTTTCAGCTCAGCGAGAATGACACTGCAATTTTGACCCTGCCTCTTTTCCACACGGCGGGCTGGAATGTGTTTACTCTTCCGCTCCTTTCAATCGGCGGGAGAATCATAATAATGAGAGGCTTTAATCCGTCAAAGGTGTTAAGTGCAATCAGGGAGGAAAGACCGACTGTCGGTATTTCCGTTGAAACTATGTACAAGGCACTGGCGATGCAGCCGGATTTTGCGGAAACCGATTTTTCATGTTACCGCATACTCGTCACCGGAGCCGCACCAACTGGCAAAGAGCTTCTTGAAATTTATTGGGCCAAGGGCGTGAAAATGGTCAACGCCTACGGTATGACTGAGGTCGGTCCGAACAATATGTGTCACCCCGTCGGACTCATCGAAATTGAGGACGTGCGCGCGAAGTGGAACTCCTGCGGCATCCCCGCGCCCTTTAATCAGGTGCGTTTTGTGGACGACGAGGGCAGGGATGTGCCACGCGGTGAGCGCGGCGAGTTGGTTTTCGGAGGGAAGCTGCTGTTTTCCGGCTACTGGAACAATCCGGAAGCGGCAGCCGCAATTATGCATGACGGCTGGGTTCATACGGGCGATATGGGCTATCTCGATGAGGACGGCTTCTGCTACATAAGCGGTAGAAAGAAAAATATGTTTATTTCCGGCGGAGAGAATATTTTCCCGCAGGAAATTGAAGATGTAATAATGCTTGTTCCGGGTGTACTGGAAGCCTGTATAGTCGGAGTTCCCGATCCAAAATGGGGCGAGGTCGGGCGTGTGCTTATAGTCAGAGCTTCAGGTGTCAACGTGACGCGCGAAGAAGTAATTCAAGCGGTCAAGAGGGAACTTTCAAGCATTAAAGTCCCTAAATACGTCACTTTTGTCGACAGCGTACCGAAGAACGCGGTCGGTAAACGGGACCTTAACGAAATCAGAAAATTGTTCGGTAAACCGGAGGATTGACCTTCGGCCCTTTTGGGAGAGTTTGAGGAGAGTATTGCGGCACCTTTCCTGTGCGACATTGGGAAAGGTGCCGTAATATTATATACGCACATTTCTAAAGAGCGGACATGTGCTGATTATAATGCTTATTACGTTAATAATATGATTATTTATATTGACAAGTCAAAATTCACATGATAAACTAACAAGGCCGCATTGAGAGGGCTTCCAAGTGAAACGCAAGTTTCCGCCCATAGAGCGAGACTCCGAGAGAGGCAGGTGCATAGAGTTTATGAAGCATGCAATAATTGAAACCGGCGGTAAGCAGTACCGCGTAGCCGAAGGCGATGTAGTTTTCATTGAAAAGCTCGACGTAGAAGGTGGCGATACAGTCACTTTTGACCGCGTTCTGGCTGTCATCGATGATAACGGC
>JASDTK010000067.1:4087-5523 GCA_041891555.1 Oscillospiraceae bacterium | reverse complement strand
CTCCCGGCAGTAAAAATTTTGCGTTGGCGGGGATATTTTGCGGCGTACCGCTTGATCTGTTCCCGACTGTCGGCGCTGCCCGTCATCAGGCTGGAATAGTTTGCGGCGATATAGCCCTGTACCTCCCGGCACACATCGGGGAAATCCCGGGAATCATCCTCCGGGGTGAAAAACAAAGAATGTGAGGCGGACGCATTTTTTGCGAAAAATGCAGGCTCGATTCTCTCGCTGTCCGCCTCGCGGGCGGGAACCAGTTCCCCCCGCGGGCCCCCTATGCTCTCCGAGGGGACAGGAACGGAAGCTGCTATGTCCAGCGGCGCTTCCGGCGCGGAAAACAGGGAGGCATTGCGTTTCTGCCCTAACATCCGAACACCTCCTTCAAAATCCGATCCAGCTCTTTTCTATACGGGCGGCTGTCCTTCATTGTGAGGTCGGAGAGCAGCGTCCCCGCAAGGTACTGTTCCTCCAGCTCCTGAGAATACGGCAGCTTAAACGCCACGCTCCCCAGCACCTTTCCGATGTGCTCGGCGGCCTGCTGAGGCTTCACGTTGCTCGCCACCTTGTACTGCTTGTCCGCATCCCATCTGCTATCCTTCAGAAGCGGGAGCTGGCTTGAAAAATAGCTGACGGATTTCAGGTCGCAGTTGGCCAGACGCAGAACGCTGTCCGCCTCCATCAGCGCCACAGCGGAGAGAATGTCGTTGGCAATGTAACTGCCGCAGTCCACGACAACATAAGAAGCCAGCGCCCGCAGCCCGTCCAGCAGCTCCGTTGCCTGCTGCTCGGTATAGGGCGGGTAGGTGTACTCGTTTTCGCCCTTTTTCATGCCGAGCAAGGTCAGATACGACATCCGTTTATGGGTGACGCAGTGATTTTTGATGAGGGCGTCGCTGATATGCGGCACCGCGAGAACGCCGCCGAGGGACTGCTCACAGTCCAGCTCCGAGGCCGGGCAGACACAGGGCAACATGGGAGCGGTCATATCGCAGAGCAGGAGGACTACATTTTTCTTTCTGTCGGCCAATGCCTTTGCCAGCTTCACCGCCGTGATGCTTTTCCCGCTGCCGGGAGAACCCCAGACGGCGAGTATCCCGCCGCTTTCGGGTTCCTGCTCCGGCTCGTCCTCCGCACCGCGCCGAAAGATGCTGCTTTTCTTAAAGTTCATCGTCCGTTGCCGCCTCGCTTTCCGGAGCGGCCGCATCGGCGGGATCGGCGGCCTCACTTTCGGGAGTTTCTTCCGCCGCCTCCGGATCTGGATAGAGCTGCTCGATCAGCGCATCCTGTGTGTCGATGAACTTCTGGGCATTGTCCTGCGTGCCGCGGTAGACCAGCGTCAGGTGAATCTTCGCGTCCTGTTCCAGTCCGGCCAGCACCTGCGCCTGCTCGGGGCGCACCAGCACGGTAACACAAACCATAGAGCTAACGCTTCTTTCGTG
>JASDTK010000067.1:0-4077 GCA_041891555.1 Oscillospiraceae bacterium | reverse complement strand
GGTGGAGGCTGTCACGCTGATGATCTCCACATACTGAAGCTCGGACGGCGTGACGGTTTTTCCGGTTTCCTGATAGTCTGCCACAAGGACGGAAACAATGTCCCCGGATCTCAGCTTGCCGGAGAGGCCGGTGGCGAAGGACTTGATGGTCACCGACATGGCCTGCTTGGTTCCGTCCAGATTGTAGAGATAGGAATTTTCGGCTGTGGGCGCGTCGGAGAGCTTGGACGGAAGAATGTAATCGCCAGCGGCAAGGTCGGCCACGGCGTATTTGCCCACTACCGACGCGGCGTCGTGGTACACGTCGGCGGGCAGGTTGTAGGACCCGACCTCCACGGTCTGCACCATATCCGCCGTGACCTGATCGCCGGCGCTGACAGCCTTCGCCACCCGGACGATCTCGGTTTTCTGGCTGATGCTTTTATTGAAAAGCGGCGTAATCCCGAAGCAGATCACCAGCGCCAGCAGAATACAGATGACGCCAATAACGGTTCGGTTTTTGAAAATACTCATAGAGTAGAACCTCCTAAATCATGAAATATACGGCGATGAAGCCGACCGCGAGAAACGGAGCCAGCGGGTAGCTTTTCGGGAGCGCCCGTTTTTGCGTTTTAAGGACAAGCCTGTCGGTCAGCGCGAACAGCAGAAAAAGAAGCAACGCGGCTGCCAAACCCATAAGCCCCGGATACAGTCCCAGCGACAGACTGGCAGCGGCAATAAGCATGGTGTCGCCCGCACCGCCTCTGCCGAAGCCGGACGCAAGGAAAAATGGAACGGCGAGCAGCAGTCCCAAAAGATGGGCGGGGCTGAAGGAAATCAGCCCCGCCAGAGTGAGAAGTATACACGCGCTGTATGGAATTGTTCTGCTGCGCAGGTCGTTGATGCCGGCAAAAATCAGCGACCCGACAAATAACAGGCCGTCGATCATCTGCGGCATGGATCAACCGAGCTGGTCGACCGCGCCGCCGTAACCGAACATATCGTTGATGGACTGCTCCAGCTTGGGCAGGACGGTATCGCCGAACAGCTTGTACAGGGTGAACAGCAGGAGCGCGCCCAGCACGACGGCGATCAGAATCTTGATCGCGGTGTCGATGTAGCCCTCGCCGGCGTTGCCCGCCAGCGCGCGGCGGGTGAACGCACAGCCGCGGGAGACAATGAAACGAGCCTTGTTCTGCATGACGATGGCGGCGTTGGTGACGGCGGTCTTGATGGTATTGATGAACTTTTTCATAAAATAAAATCCTCCTAAAATATTGTTGTGTGTGGATTACATGGACTGGCCGGACATGGTCTGCGTCTGCTGGTGGGCAGGCGTTTCCGCCTGCTGTTGGGTCTGGGTCAGCGTCTGTTCATACGCCTTCATCACGGCGGCGTTGAACTGTTCGCGGGATTCCTTGGTGCAGGGAAAGCAGATGTCCTTGTAGTCGTTTCCGACCTGAATGGGCTCCCGCGCAATTGAAAATTGCGTGGGAAGAGGAAGCGCAGCGGAACGAGTGAGCTTTCGGCTTTAGCCGGAAGCGAGGGATATGGAGCTTGCGCCGACGAGGGGCATCGCCACAAAGAGCCCCTTGCTGCTTTCCAGCACCTTGACGCCGCGGATCGCGAATGCGCCGTTGATGTTGACGCTGGCGGTGGCGCGCTGGGTCCCGCTGCTCTTGGCGCCGAAGATACGAACGTCGTAGTCGACGGGCAACTGTGCCGCGGCCTTCTCTGCGGAAGCCTGTTCCGCTGCCTGAGTCTGATTTTTTGCCATGAAAATGTCCTCCTTTTCATTTTTGAGATCATAAAAAAGCGCCCGTCCGGGCGCTGGGTCACGGGGTCATGGTCATCTCAAAGCCCTGCTTCGGCTGGGAAAGTTCTACCTGCCGGAAGCAGGTGCGGTCGAGATAGTAAAAGGCGCTGCCGCCGCTGTCGTAAAGCTCCACAAGGTCGGAGACCGACATTGGATGCCCGGAAAAGCCGGGCGGTCTGCGCTCGGTGAACTTATCATAGATCGCCTCCAAATCGTTGCTGTTAAGCTGCCCGTCATAGACGACGGCGTAATCCGCCAGCGCCGGTTCCGGCAGGGGCTTCCCGAAGCTGACAATATCCTTCCATACAGCCGCACCGGGCCGGAGCTGCCAGATACGGCAGTTTTTCAAGAGCACCGGCGCGGTTTCCTCCGCAGGCATGGGAACACCGCCGCTGGAGAGCCTTTCATAGACGCCGTCCGTCCATCTGGGCGACAGATGATTTTTTTGGAGCCAGCGCTCCAGTTCGTCGTTTTGGAATATGGCGTCCATAACGGCAGAATCCCGGTCGATGTATCCGGCCGGGTTGCCATAGTACCAGACGCATCCGTTCCTTTGTTCAATGCCTGCCACGGCGGTCACCTCCTTACTCCATGGTCATGCCTCCAATCTCGAGCGCGTCCTGCCCGGTCAGCACCGTCAGCTTTTCCCGCGCCCACTCCGGCATACACTCGTCCCTGAGCGCGCCGATGAAATCATGCCTGTTCCAGCGGGTCTGTTCGCCGTCACCGAGGCAGGTGCAGCGAATGGAGCGACCTCTGGCATTTGGATCGCAGCCAAAACCGTCGTGGGCGTGCCAGAGCTGATCCTCCGGCCGCCAGCATTCCTCCTTCAAAATGTCCGGGGACAGCACCAGCACCCGGCCGGTGTAGTCCAGCTCGGCGGAATCTGCTTCGCACTGCCTGCCGCTGAACAGGCCGAGGGCTTCAACCGCACGGCGGTATTCGTTCACAAAGCCGTCCAGCACGGCGGGGTGGGAATCCACTGCGAACGTATAGTTGTGCGTTTGGTCGGGCTGGATGAAGGTTTTCTGCGCCCACGCCTTGTTCCCTCGGGAAAACCGGCCGTCATCGCTCTTTTCCTGCAGCGTGTTGGCCAGCACGAAGTTCACCCGCTTGTAGCCGAACTCGGCAATGACGCTCTGGGCGCAGCTCTCCTTCAGATACATTCCGTCAAAGTCGCGGCGGATGGCTTCCTCAATGGCGTTTTTGCAGGCTACGTTCGCTTTCCAGCTCTCCCGCCATAGCGTAAGCTCTTGATGCTCTCGGGCGTAGACGACGGATTGGGGATAGAGATAGGTATCATTCTCCATAGACAATGTCGTCCTCCGTCAGATGTTCCTCCAGTCTGCCCACGCAGACGCCCGCCGCGACCAGCACCTGAAGCAGGTCGTCGGGCACAGCGGAGAGGTCATGATCGCAATCGGCGGAGCCGACGAGGATCAGACCGTTGTCCTGATCGACGTAGGCCTCCAGTCTTGCGTCGCGGGAAATGCCTGCCTCATCCAGAAGCTCGGGCGGAACCTTGATCTCCTGCTCGCTCTCCGGCGCATCGCCGCAGGCGCCGCAGCCGTCGCAGACGCCGCAGGACTTGGCAAGCTGCACCGTCAGAAATTCCGCCAGCTCGGAGATGGACTCGATGGCCTCGAGCATCTCCTGCGCGGTCATCTTCCCCTGAAGGACGGCGACACAGTGCCGGAGCCGGTGCAGCTCCGCACACTTCGCCCCGGCAATTCCCGCATCCTCCAGAAGCTGCGAGGGAATGGTCATGCTGAAATCGGATTTTTTCGTGTTGTTCTGATTGCTTTTCATAGTGAATCCTCCATAAAATCATTTTCTGTTTGGCGTCCGTAGTCAAAGAGCGTCATCTGGCTGGGTTCGCGTCTGGCGCGCTCGCTCAGATCGTAGTTGCCGATAAGCAGCTCCGCGAACTGGCTGTTGGGGTCGTAGCGCTGCTTGATGTTGTTGATTCGGGTTGTGGCGATCATCTCAATTCCGGGCGCGTCGTACAGCTCCCGAATGAATGCGTCGTCGTTATACGAGAGCAGGAATTTGCCCTCGATCTTCATCAGCGCATCCCGCAGCCGGATGTGATCCTTTTCGGTGAAGCCTCCTTCGCCCACGTTTTTGTAGTAACTCTCGGTGGCGTGGTAGGGCGGGTCGCAATAGAAAAAGCTCACCGGGCGGTCATACTGCCGGATGAGCTTCTCGAAGTCCTTATTCTCTACGACAACCTTTGCCAATCGTCGATGCGCCTGTTCGATCAGCGGGAAGTTCGCGCGCAT
>JASDTK010000066.1:0-5537 GCA_041891555.1 Oscillospiraceae bacterium | reverse complement strand
AGCCAGACGCCATCCAAAACGACAGAATAAAGGAAATCATTACCTTATTTTACATTCATAATAAAATAATTCCGTCTGATGCAATGAAAAAGCATTATGGAGAGGAGTTAAGACTGCTCGTTACGCGCATGAATGAACATGCGGATGATTATTATAAAAGTAATGAGCCCATTACCAACGCCCTAATGATTATCCAAAAAATTGTTGAAACTTGGTATTGACATTATAAAAAACAATGCATATAATATTAACACTTAGAGAAAAACGTTAAATCGTTTTTGGGGGCATTGCGTAAGCGGTGTCTTTTTTTCATTGTTGCATTAAAAATTTGAAACAAATAAAACCATAAATTTAGCGCACATTTAGCGCACGAGGTAGTCGGAAACCGTCATTGTGCGCCAAAGGACGAGAGAGGGTAGCCCCTAAATTATCTAGGATTATCAATGACTTTCGTAGAGCGTCAGAGGGCGTAAAAGGCTAATATCATACCTACGGACCAGAAGGTCGGGAGGTCGAATCCCTCAAGGCGTGCCAAGAACACCTCGATTTAATAAATCGTGGTGTACTTGTTGTTTTAAGCCTTATTTCTCTAAATTATTATTTTCCCCTGCCATGCGAAAATCTTAATACAACTCAATAACCAGCAAGCATTGAACCACCAAATCAGTGTGTTCAATGCTTGCTCTGTTGTTGTATAATTAATTAAGCGAAAACGTGAGCAGAACCGGGTTGTGGTCGCTGTATTCGAAATCCGTATCAATGTTGAGCGCTGAGGCGGTAACATTGTCCGACACTATAAAACCGTCGATGACCACCGCATAGTTGACGCCTTTCTCGTATGGCATATCCGTGCTGCGGCAGGTTGGCACATCGCTGATATTGTCGGCCTTCACAACGCTGAAGCCCTTGGTAATGTCGGATTTCTCAAGAGGAAACACCCAACTGGGTACAAGCTGCTGTGACGCAAAGGTCGAAATCGTGTCACACAGGGCGTGGTTGAAGTCGCCGCCTACGATGACATAGTTTCCCTTGGCGTACTCCTCCGCCATAACGTCGTTTAGCAGCTTCAGCTGTTCGGCGCGTATCGTTCCGCCCTTGTCATAGGCCGACATATGGCTGTTGATCAGAACAAGCTCTTTCCCGTTATCCACGGGCAGGCGGAGAAGCGTAAAACAGCGGTCCAGATCAAAGAACTTCGTGAAAAAGCTTTTATCAACCGGATAGCTCCTGCGTACCGCTTCGTCAACCGAGTAGCGGCTCATTGTCAAAAGGCCCGAAAGCACGCTGCCATGCGGCTCACTCAGCGGGTACATCATATAAGAGCTGTGAAAATTCACCGCGTAAACGCTGCCGAAGTCCGGGAATCCCTGCTCAAGAATTGACCTTTGATTTACCTTGAAGCTGCGCGTAGACTTGGTGTCCACTTCCTGCATCAGATAAAAATCCGCGTTTTGCGACTGGGTAACCTGAAGCGCTCCGTCGGTGTTGGCCATCTCGATGTCCTTGCTCTGCGCACGGGACATGGTTCCCTGAACCTTAGTGCCGTCAAGCATAGTGCCGCTGTCCATGAAGAAGGAAAAATCGTGGTTATAGGCTCCAAAGCCGATATTATATGTAAGCGCTTTGTAGCTGACTCCGCTCTGCAATACTTCCGCAGAAGGATTGTTTATTTCCAGCTGAGTGTTGTCATCAATTCTGTAATAGTTAAACTGCATATAAAGGACGTATCCTACAACGATAAGCACGAGCAGCAGAACGAGGCTTCCCACGGCTATAGCAACTCCTTTAAGCTTGCGTTTCATATTGGCCCTCTCCTTATTATTTATCTTTCAATGGATTCATATGATATTTTACCATAGTATTCATCAAATGTAAAATTTATATATAGCGGGCAAGCTTATTGTAACGTGGCTTTGAGCTTTTTTACGTAACTTTTTAAGACTCCTGAATAGCGTACTGTCAAAAGAATAAAGAAAGCGCCGTGATTTTCGTTAGCTTGATTCATTGACCGCAGAGCAAATTTGGAGTATCCTAAATAATGGTTGATATTCTGTCATTTTTCTCACGTATAGTGAAACAAGCGTAAGTACTTCTGATTTTTTGAGTTAGGGGATAGACATGGATTATCTTTCCGAATACAAATCTAAGCTCCGCACGCCAGAGGAGGCCGTCAAAATCGTCAAAAGCGGAGACTGGGTGGACTATATCACCGCGCTTGGCATGCCCATACTTTTGGATGAGGCGCTTGCCGCTCGGAAAGACGAGCTGACGGACGTAAAGATTCGCGGCAATCTCCTTTTCGGACCCATTCAGTGTGTTGAGTGCGACACGGAGCAGGCTCATTTCACCTATCACAGCTGGCATTGCTCCTCTTACGAGCGTAAGCTTGCGGATCGAGGGCTATGCTACTATATTCCCATGATTTTCCGCAACGTCGTGCCCTATTACCGTCATTTTCTCGACGTCAACGTAGCTATGATCAGCGTTGCGCCAATGGATAAGCACGGCTATTTTAATCTTTCGACCTCCACGGGAATTGCACGCGGAATTCTTGACAAGGCGGACGTGATTATTCTCGAGATTAATGAAAGGCTGCCCAAGGTACACGGCTTTGACGAAGTTATTCACATTTCCGAAGTCGACATGGTTGTTGAGGGTGAGCACGGGCCTCTGCCTGAACTGAAAATGGTGGACCCCAAGCCGGAGGATACGGCAATTGCCCAGAATATTGTCCCGTATATCAAAAACGGCTCCGCTCTTCAGCTCGGCATAGGCGGCACTCCCAACGCGGTGGGCAGACTGATTTGCGACAGCGGAATTAAGGACCTCGGCATGCATACGGAGCTTTGCTGCGAGGCCTATCTTGATTTATATAACGCGGGCGTTCTCACGAACCGCAAGAGCAGCCTTCAGCGTGACAAGGGCGTTTTCGGCATAGCCCTCGGCAGTCAGGCTCTTTATGATTGGCTGAACGAAAACCCCAGCCTGCACGCCTGCCCTCTTGAATATGTGAACTCTCCGTTGATTATCGGAAGTATAGACGACATGATATCCATCAACAGCTGCATCTCCGCTGATCTTTACGGTCAGGTCTGCGCGGAAAGCGACGGCACCCGCCACATCAGCGGTACGGGCGGTCAGCTTGATTACCTCACGGGGGCAGCGATGAGTAAGGGCGGCAAGGCCTTCATCTGCATGAAATCGACCTACACTAATCATGACGGTGTCCGCAAATCCCGTATCGTTCCCACCTTCAACGGGGACATTGTAACCTCTCCCCGCAGTCAGACCTATTTCATGGTAACGGAGTACGGCGCCGTGAACCTTGTCGGACGTTCAACCTGGGAGCGGGCGGAGCTTCTCATCTCGATTGCCCATCCGGATTATCGCGAGGAACTGATTCGCGCAGCGGAGGCACAGCACATCTGGCGCAGATCGAATAAATAGCATTTCTCAAATAAAATAACAGTCACGCCGCCGAGAAATATCTCGGCGGCATGTTTTTCAACCAATCCTCCAATCTTTGCCCCGCAATCTTGGCGTTTCCACATCTTGACATTAAAAGTACAATATTTTATACTTTTAATATATATGAGCAATATGCATATACATTTGCCGGCTAATTTGAGAGGATGTGTTGTGTTTTGACGAAGCAGGATAGGTACAACGAAAAAGAACTTGTCGCACCCGTCAATCTTTGTACCGACAATGGCGAACTGAACATAGAAAGTATCGGCTGGGCAAGAAAACCGCTTTTTAACTGCAACCTCTCGGGAAGATGGCCGAGAAAAAAGAAGTGGAACTATTGGTACACCATGAATGACGAATGCCTGTTTTCCGCAACAATATCCAGCCTTGACTACGCGGGAATGGTATTTGTCTACTTCCTGGATCTTAAAACCATGAAGTTCATCGAAAAGAATATAACCGTCCCCTTTGCCAAGGGCTGCAATATTCCCGTAAACACCGGCGAAACCGTCACCTTCAAAAATGCCGGCATGGAGGTAAGTTTCCTTGAGAAAGACGGCAGTACTCACATACTGGTGAGCAGCGCGGACTTCGGCGGCTATCCTCTCTCAGCCGATATACTTGTTACTCCGCCCGAAGGGAATGAAACGCTCAATGTAGTTATCCCCTGGAACGACAAGACCTTCCAGTTCACCTCAAAGCAGGCTGCTCTGCCCACAAGCGGAACTCTCAGCGTAGGCGACAACAAAGACGATTTTAAGCCTGACAGCGCCTTGTCCGGTCTGGATTTCGGGCGAGGCATCTGGCCGCGCAGAATTTCATGGAACTGGGGTACAGCTTCCGGCATGGCAAACGGCAGACGCATAGGGCTTAACCTTGGCGCAAAGTGGACGGACGGCACAGGTATGACCGAAAATGCACTCTATGTTGACGGAAAACTGACCAAATTGAGCGAGGACATTATCTACGAGTATGACCTCAAAAACATAATGAAGCCGTGGAAGCTCAAAAGCGCCGAGTCCGACAGCGTGGATTTGGTTTTCACCCCGCTTTACGAAAGAGTTGCCATGACGAATCTTGTGCTTGTAAAATCCGAAATGCACCAGATGATCGGCTATTTCTCCGGCCACATAGTAAGCGCGGACGGTGAGAAGATTGAAATCGACCGCCTCAGCGGCTGCGCCGAGGAGCACAACACGCTCTGGTAACACGCAGCTCTCGTATAAAGAGCACGGGGACGATTTATTTCCGTTCCCGTGCTCTTTTAATAAAAGCCTTAATCTTATATAACTTTTCTGACCTGGAACATTGTATCGAGTACCGTCCAGTTGGGTGCAAAATAATTATTCGTAGTCCAGTAACTGACTCCTCCAAGATTGTATTCGTCTATTAGTCCAAGTCTTGCATAATAGCTTCTAGCGTCGTCGAACCAGACCTCGTGTCTTCTTTTTTCGCTGTCGTAATAATTGAAATAGGGTGCCTGCGCGGTATAGTCATACTGTATTCTCGCTCCGACTCTCTGTGCCAGCATAACTGCACCATAATTCGTGAGTATTCTAGCAACCGAGCCTCTGACAAACGGAAGAGTCCAGTCATAACCGTAATTCGGCATGCCCATCAGAATCTTTTCACTTGGAATTACACTGACGGCGTAGTCAAGCACCTGTCGCACCTTATTGATGGGCGCCACTGCCTCGGCAGGTCCGCGCAGATATCCCCACTCATAGGTCATCGGTATTACAAAATCGGCGAGCGCGCCGATTGCCGGATAGTCATGAGCCTCATATAAAAGGCCCTTCTGGTCGGCGCTGGTTTTCGGTGCCAGCGCAACCATGACCTTATAACCCATGGGTCGCAGCCTGTTTACGACTCTTCCTATAAAATTGATGAAGTTTTGCCTGTCTTCGGGGAAGAGGTATTCAAAATCTATAATAAGTCCGAAATAGTTGTTTCCTCCCAGAACCCCAATAATGTTTCCAATCAGGGCCTCCTGTGTCTGAGGATTCGTCAGGATTTCGTGCGCAATCTCGCTGCTGAAGCCGGAACTCTCTTCTATATTGGTAATCACC
>JASDTK010000065.1:4700-5544 GCA_041891555.1 Oscillospiraceae bacterium | reverse complement strand
CTTATCGGTCGAGACCTCGATTCCGTCAAGGTGGTTATTGTAAAGCTCGTCTACTGTAATGGTCGTTGCAGCTTCGTTCATATCGTTCCGCCTTTCTTAATTGACGCTCGGAGCGGGTGGTGATACTATGTACTTGACCCGCTCCGGCGAGTTGTTTATAGCCCTGTGTCTCACAGCTTGACCGGCTGAGATATGGGGCCCTTTTTATGCCACACAGAAGCGGCGGCTTGAGGTTTCACGGGTAAATGCCGAATAGATATCCGGCAGGGACGTCTTGAGCGCCGCTGTGTCAAGCTTGGACGATGTTACAGGCTTCCACGTCACTTTATACTCTCCGGCTCTAAGCTCTTCCTGTGCGCCCATGTGGGCTTTGATAGCGTCCTTAATGGCCTCGGCCTCAGTTGTTGCCTCGTCAATGAGGCTTTGCAGCTCGCGGAGCTCTCTGATTTTCGCTGTCAATTCGTTCTGTGACATTGTTCATATCCCCCTTTGTGTTTATTCTAGGGAAGCGGGAAAGTAATCTTCCTGGCTATTCTCGGCCTCGGCTCCGTCACAGGTATATTGTCTTTCCGCTTGGTGAAGCATTTTCTTGTTTCGCTTCCCTTGACTGTCTTTATTATAGCGAATGTACCCATACATGTAAATTGACAAAAACGATGAACATGTACCCATACATTTGTGCGTTATGTACATGGACACATGTACGCTGCCGTGTTATAATACTATTAAAGAATTCAGGACAAAGGAGAACAATAAATATGCCAATTTCAGAGGCAAGAGCAAAAGCTAACAATAAATATATCAGTGAAAAGACGGACGAAATCAAAGTCCGAGTTCCCAAAGG
>JASDTK010000065.1:0-4690 GCA_041891555.1 Oscillospiraceae bacterium | reverse complement strand
AGAAAGAAAAGATACAGGCCCATGCAGAAGCCCAGAGCGAGAGCGTTAATGGGTTTATCAACCGGGCAATAGATGAAACTATAGAGCGAGATAAAAAAAGCGGGAGCAATTAGGCTCCCGCTTTTTGTTTTCCTCAAGATATTGTATGTTAGACTAAAAATTCCTTGAAATAATCCACTATATTGAGGTACAATGCTTATGACGAGGTGATTAACGCCGCGTAATATAAAAATAATAGGAGGAAAAGACTATGCCGCACACGATATTCGAGAAGAAATCGCCTTACGCTAAGTTGACAGCCCTTATCATCGGCACAGCAAACGTCAACGGCAAATCAAAATCCGATATGTCGCACATTATGGGCGTATCGGAATCAACCTACTATTTACGCACGAAAAAACCCGAAAACATGACGCTGGGAGAGCTTTTGCGCACAGGGCGCGGGCTGAACATTCCGATCGAGGAAATCCGGCAATGCATAATCTACTGATGCAGAATCCAAATAGAAGGTGCTTCAATGCACGATAATAAAGGAGCGGACTAAAACATCTTACCAAATGTTAGTGCCGCCTAAAGCGAACATCGAATAGCAAGAACAGAAAAGCGACAAAAAATTACCGCTCAATGCGTTATGCAAAGAGCGGTTTTGCTTTATCAAACTCTTTCAAAAACCATCGTCGCCTGAATGCGATCGCCGCCGGCAAAGCCCTTGCTATCAGCCGAGGCAGTAGTAATTGTATGCAGCCTATATCCCATTGACGCTTGCTTATTTATTACGCCTTCCAATTCCGAAAGATTCTTTGAACCTGTCCCAATGAACTTTTCCTTTAGAGTAACTTGTAAAACAACGTACTGATACATGCTAATTTCTCTCCTGTCTATGCCGGTTTCACGGCTTATTGCGCTATACTGTACAGGGGTTTGGCTGGGCTGATTTGGCGCGGCGGCTTTAGTATTTTGCGTTGCTCCGCATTCGGGGCAAAAATCCGAACCATCGGGTATCTGCTTTCCGCAGTTGTGGCAGAACATTTTTCCCACTCCCTCATATTTACGCCGCTTTCGCGGTTTATTGCGTAAACAGTCTTTATGGAATTATATTGCAATAATAGCTCATTGTAAAGTTGCTCTTGTAAAATATTGACTATGGCTGTTTTGCTTGAAAAGTTATATTGGGAATATTTCATTTAAAGAGTGGCATCGTGGTGTGAAAGTAAACGGCCATTATTAACCCTTTGGGGTAGGGGGGCTATTGGCGAGCTCATGTAGCTGTGCCCGTGGTATATCTCCGCGCTCTGCCTGTTCGTGGTGGCCGGCACAAAGGGTAATGAGATTATCATTGTCTAGCCGCTTCTCGTAATTTTCCTCTAAGGGTTCAATATGATGAACGGATATTCCGTTATATGTCAATCGTCCATTATCAAGGCATACACGACAAAGGTATAAATCCCGCTCGTTGATTTCCGTTCTCTTGCTCTGCCACTCTGCCGTTGACCTAAACGATGCTTTGCTATCACGCTTGCGCTGTGGACGTTTGCCACAATCGTATTTGCTGTCATGGATTCTGCCACAGTAAACGCAGGACTTCAACACGAATATCATCTCCTGTCTGTATGTTGCCTTATATGGCTTTGCAGTTA
This sequence comes from Oscillospiraceae bacterium, assembly GCA_041891555.1. GTDB lineage: Bacteria > Bacillota > Clostridia > Oscillospirales > Oscillospiraceae > UBA2658. The sequence continues at coordinate 3,053 of JASDTK010000065.1, read as the reverse complement.
TATTCTTCTGCCAATCTCTCACGGATCAGAACTATTTGTTCTGTACTGCTTGTGCCGGTGCTGATGAAGCGCTGCGGGCCGACGCTCAGATAATAAGGTGTGGTTTCTTCTATGAACTGTCGGAGCGGTTGAGATAGTTTCGGGGCTCTCAAGTGGCGCAGGCCGTAGCCCTCAAGCTGTCTTGCTTTGGCTGTCTCAATTTTCATAGCTTCAGCCGTTGCCTTTATTGACAGATCGTCGTAGTAACGGTGGCGCACAGTCTCAGCTTCTTCGACGGGGATTTCATTCAACACCCGCTCTAGTTCTTTATGTAGTTGTTCTTGGAAGATGCGCTTCTCTGATTCTTCGTATTCGTCCCGCTCGTCTGGGATAGTGTCCTCAAGCGTTGTCTTGTCCGAATCGGGGAGAAGCACGTTAAGGCTGTCTGTGTCTGCCTGTCGGAGCGGGTCTTTCATAGCTCGTTTGCTTCGCGCTCCTGAAGCCTCCGCAAACGCCGTCTTGAGGCTCAGCATAAACAGGGCTATAGGAACGCCCAGCTCTACAGCAAGGTTTTTCAGGTCCCGGGATATTGCACCTAACTCAAGATTGCGGTTCTGGGGGTTTTTCTTATCTGAGCCCATTAAGGATATAAAATCAACAATTATTAACTTTACGCCCTTTGTCGCCCTTGCGTCACGTCGTATCATTGCCGGTGTGACATTCGGACAGTCGAAAATCTTAATGGGTAGATTGCTCAATATACTGCATGAGCTTGAGAGTGCTCTGCATTTCCCCGCATCGGTTATGCCGCCGTCAATAAGCTCGTCCAGGAAAATCCCACTTGTTTTGGCAACCGCTCTTTCTGCGACTTCATCAGCGAGCATTTCAAGCGAATATAAACTAATTTTTCGATAATCTATCCCTCCTGACTTTGATCTGCTTCTTCAAATGCTTCTCGCATTAAAACTATTTGTGCCACTCAAGAATAATAAAACCCGTACTGTTCAAGTTGCCCCATTCATTATCGACATATTGAAAGCCGAAAGAACAAAACAGGCAGAAACAAGGCTACTAGTAGGGGAATTGTGGGAGGGCTGGCAAAATGCAAAAGAGCGTCAGACCGCACTTGTATTCACAAATGAAGTCGGACGCCACTTAATACAAAATACGGTTGTAGCCCATTTCAAGAAGATAGTAGGAAGCATAGGAGCGCCAGAAACAAGGGTTCACGATTTGCGTCATACCTTTGCGGTATTGAGCCTACAGAACGGCGACGACTTCAAAACTGTACAAGAAAACCTCGGACACGCTACGGCGAGTTTTACGCTTGACATATACGGCCATGTATCAAAGAAGATGAAGCAGGATAGCGCAGACAGAATGCAGCAGTACATCAGCAAAATCGGCAACGAATAATAGTGAATAACCGGTGCAATAAATCAACTATAAAAAGCTGCTTTTTCTCTGGATGTCGTCAAAAGTGTCGTCAAACGCTAAAAATATGTAACAAAAACAGCCTGTAGTCGTTGAAACTACAGGCTTTCTTCATGGCAGCGGGAGAAGGATTCGAACCCTCACAAACTGAGTCAGAGTCAGTTGTGCTACCTTTACACAATCCCGCTAAATCTATTAAATTAGTGCAGACGCAAGTGTTATTATACTATATTATCCGTCGTTGTCAAGTGATTCGCTTATAAAAAACATAAATCTGCGCCCTAAAGAGAGCGCAGATTTTTATACTGTCAGAGTATGCCAGACTTACTTTTCGAGATAGCTGACAACCAGCTCATGCAGAAGCTCATCACGATCAAGCCGGCAGATAAGACTGCGTGCGTTGTTGTAGTTTGTGATATAAGTGGGATCCTCAGAGAGAATATACCCGACGATCTGATTGATCGGATTATAGCCCTTTACCACGAGAGAGTTATAAACTGAGGACAGTATCTCTTTCATCTCCGTCTTGTTGTCGACGACATTGAATTTACGCGTTGCATCCTCCATGCTTACAGCCTCCCTTCGACTTTGTAACTTAATTATAGCAAATATATTCCAAGTGTAAAGCGGTTTAATATTACCGTTCAGTTACATTTTGGCGCAAAAGGGACTATCTTATAACAGCGCCGTGAACTTTTTCGAGTTTTAAGAGGATAGATTTCAGAATTTCGTCCGCATGGTCGTCTGTCAGCGTCTGATCCTTCGCCCTCATTGTGAGAGAGAAAGCTACGCTGCGCTTGCCCTCCGGTATCCCTGCGCCTATATATACATCGAACAGCTTGCAGTTTTCCAGATAGTCGCCGCCGGCAGCATACATCGTGTCCGAAAGTGCCGCGACTGTAACGGAGGAATCGCATACAACAGCGATGTCACGCGTCATAGCCGGGAAGCGGGGAAGGGGAACATAGGTCGGCTCGGGAGAAACGCTGGACATGAGAGCGGATACGCTGATTTCAGCGGTATAAACGCTCACTGTGAGCCCGAATTCCTCAGCGACGGAGGGGTGAGTCTGACCGAGGATGCCAAGAACGGTATCACCGTGGAGAATCTTTGCACAGCGTCCGGGATGATAGGCCGAGTTATCCGAAACGGCCTCGAAACGAACATTTTTAATACGCAGGTTTGCTAAAAGCGTCTCAATGCTGCCCTTAAGCTCAAAGAAACCGGCCTCTCTTCCGTATGCGCCGAGAGTCAGGATCGTCTGCTCGTCGGCAAGCTCCCTGCCTTCAACAGGCAGATAAATCATCGCAAGCTCGAAGAGCTTAACATCCATATTACGCTTTGCGAAATTTGTTCCCAGTACGTCAAGCATAGAGGGCAGGGCAGTGGTGCGCATAACGCTTGTGTCCTCGCCCAAAGGATTCTGGATTACAAAAGCGCGGTGCAAAGGACTGTCACCGGGCAAATGAATTCTGTCCCACGCCGTTCTGCTGCCGAAAGAATAGGTCATGACTTCATAATAACCCAGTCCGCGGCAAACCTCGTTAATTTCTCTCTCAAATTTCTGTTTCGGGAGGTAACCGCCGAGAGCTGCCTCGCCCTTGAAGACGGTCGGCTCGATCTTATCGTAGCCGTAGAAC
>JASDTK010000064.1:0-5578 GCA_041891555.1 Oscillospiraceae bacterium | reverse complement strand
TGCTCATACGCAGTTTTGCCTCTGTCGCCACGATATGCCGTGCTTGAAGTCTCACCGAGGGCTATACTCGGGGAGATTTCCGCATACGTCGTGCCACTCCATCGATATGTTTTACTCTGATAATCTCCATCTGACAGCACTATATAGATTTTGCTGATCTCTGGAGTCAGGGCCGCTCCGCCGTTTGTGAGAGATAGCCATCCGGCAGTATAGGCCGTCGCTCCGGAAACAACATAAGCGTCCAGAACATCGTCCACATAGGACGGGAGCTGTGCCGTCGGCACCTTGCCGCTGTAGTCCAGCTCTGCGACGCCATTGGCGGCCCCCTTTTTCACCAGTGGTATGCTCGCTGCTTCCGCAGCTGTCTGCGCCGCGTTTGCTTTCGCGGTGGCATCTGCGGCAGCAGTGTTTATTGCCGCTGTAATATGGCCTTCAACGGAGTTGAGCCTAGCGTCGATATACGTGGATGACCATAGTGCGCTGGCACCGACAGTCCCGTCTTTGATATCATCGACCGATAAATAGATTGGGTTTCCGGATGCGGTAAATGTAACGCTCGTGACATTGTCGAGAAGGATAAGAAACTTAAGGCGCTCGTTTATTATTACGCCTGATGAAAACGCCGGAATGAATTCGCCATCTGTGCCCGCGTTGTCATAGAGGAAGAGAACCTCTGCCGACGTGTCCGGGTCTGTAGCAAAAATACCTATCTCACGGAAATAGAATCCTTCTTCGAGAGCCGAATTGCTTAGACCCGTAATTATGGCCGATTCTGTCGAGTTTACAACCTGAATAGTATCTATAGCAAGCGACATCTTCTCACTGATCAGCGCCGTGCGGTTGACTAGAGAGCCGGTCCCGATGCTGCCGTCGCCTATGGCGACTCGGGAAAAGTGAAGCGTTTTGCCTTGCTGGGCTTTTGCGTATTGTGTCTTGCCCGCCGTAGTGAGCATTAGTCTGTTGAATGCCATAATTAGCCCTGCCTTATCGTTATAGATTTGCCAATGATATACGCGGTGCCTATATACTGCTGTGCCGTGTATTGCTGCTCTTTAACAAGCGATAGCAGCGCCGACGCCGGTTTAACTTTGTTGAGCTCCTGCAGTAGGAGCGTTCGGTCGTCGAGCACAATCTTACCGCCGATGAACTGAACAGTCGCCTCGGACCATTTTGAGGAGTCTGAGCTTCGCTCAATCTGAACATTGTCATAGCCGAAAGCCTTTGCCACGTATCTGATAGCTTCGTTTGTGCCAGCCTTCTCAGCTATGATGAACTTCATGGACAGCCGGGTGCGGTAGCTCTCTACAGACTCGCCCTTCAGGCGGGGCATTCTCCGATCACGACCGTGCTCCTCGAGAATTTTCTCGCTTGCCGTGGCAATCATGGACTCTGCTCTCAGTCTGAACAGCGCGACCTTGATATCATCGAAGAGCAAGCCGACGACCTTAAAAAAGATATAGAACTGGTTCGTTGCTTTTGTGGCCTTCTTAAAAGGAGCCGAAAGCATTGAGTACATATAGTCTCCGAAGTTCATATCACTCCTCCACAATCGTCACCGTCACCGTGCCCGGTATGATGACATGTTCGGTGTCGAGAATAGTATCGGCTGCTGGGGCCGTAACCTTTACGTTGTTGATGACCGAAACATCGCGCTTGACCGCATATATTAAATCGGCGTGGTTCAGGACATTGAGTGGTCTGTCCTTAGATATGGCCATCGTCGCTCTGACCGTGGCCTCCACTCTGTCGGCAAGCCCGTCAGTGCTTATGCCTGTAGCAATCGTCACCACGACGGCTATTTCGAGCGTCGTCGTAGTCGAGCTCTTGACAAGGACATCGTCATAAGGGCCTTTTATTTTGCTCGCCGCCGTGCTTACCAGTGCGAGCAGCGCGTCTGTGGCCGAGCCGGTTGAGGATGTTACGACAATGTCTATGGTGCCCTGACCTCGCGGATGTTGGTCGTTGACTCTGACAAAGAGAACCCCGTCGACGGCCTCACAAATTGATTTATACTTTGCCGCCGTAGAATTGGTCGCGAGCTCAGACCATGCGTTTAGGAGTCTGTCTCTCAGGTTTTCTAGGTCTTCCTCATCGCTGCCCTCGAGGGATATCCACCCCGACGCGTTTGTGATAGCATCGATGCCGTCAATGTTCGTTAGACTCTGGGTAATCTTCCCGGCAGCGACATTGTACTTTGCGCCCGCGATTTCCGCCTCGACAGGTACCTTTGTGCTTAGTACGTCCTTCTGCAAAACCGTGTCTTCGGTGACAAAGTAGCGGAGCGTATCGCCGTTAATGTCTTTTGCTGTTTTGAATACGTGGCCCTTCTCGATTGTGATAGCTTCACCAGCTGATGTCCGACTTACCGTTACATCGCCATGAGTCTTCAGCGCCGCCTTCTGCTTTTTGGAAAAGTCTCCAGCTTTGAGTTTCAGCCAGACTCCCTTTGCGTGAGAAACAAACATATTGTTCAGGACACTTCGGAAAAATTCGATAATCTCTATGTACATCTGCAGAACGATCATCAGCAGAAAGTAGAAGACACCGCCCGAGTTGAAGTTCGTTATGGCAAAGCCCGCTTCCTTAAGCTCCGCGACTTTAGCATCCCGCAGATCCGCGAGCTCGGGTACCGGGAATATTTCGTCAAGAATCTTTTCGTCAATCACTTGTTACCACCTCCACGCTGACCGCGTCTATCACGATATCCTCCTTGTTGTTTTGCCTCTGCAATTAAGCAGAGACCTTACTTGCTTTTACGTTGGCGAAGCTGCTGCCGATGATTATGATGCCGTCCGTGGCCGCAATGCTGGCAAGACCCGCGAAGTCTGCAAACTGGTTGTCGGCATCACTTGTGGCCGCTTTCTTCGTGTAGGTCTTGCCGTCAATTATGACGGTCTCGTCGGCTGCTATGCCGGTCAGGACAAACCCGTCGAAAACATCGCCGCTGGCGACGCCGGTGCCGGTGATCTCAAGAAGCACGGCTGCTTCAACAAATTTGAGATCGATATTGGACATCCCGATTTCGACCACGACACCTTCGTCGTCGACGCGGATCACCTTACCCGCAATGGAAGCCCCCGTTGCCAGGGCGGTTACTGTCTGATCGTCCTCGATATAACAGGGGCCGAGGACATGGGTGATGCCGACCTTGTTTGCGACGGTCGCGGTGTTGTCGAAAATGAAGGTCCCACGGGTAACCCTAACCGAGGCTGCTCCGTCCGCTCCGGTATTGACAACGGATTCCTCAGCTCTGCCCGCCGCGATGAGCCCTTCTGCGGTTTTGCCGGGTATCGCGTATCCGTTGGCATCCAGCGCAACGATAGCTCCCTGATAGATGGTTGTTGCTCCCTTCACGGGAAGCACGAGACGTCTTGCGCCGTTTGCGATCTCGACGGTGTCTCTTTCAGAAGTTAATGCAGACATGAGATATTAGTTCTCCTTTCCGTATTTCTCGACTTCTTCAGCCGAGAGTCCGAGCTGCTTGCACACAAGTATGGTTGCCTCGTCGGGCTTTTTGCTCACGGTCGGCTCGATGCCGTCAACGATGGAGCCCTGCGGCACGATCTGCGGGGCCTTCTCTACGAACGAGGCAAAGCCCGCCTTGTCGCTGAGAGCGTAGCTCAGAGCCCAGTCCTTCTGTGCGGGAGTGATTTTGCCAGCCTTCAGCGCCACGGTAACAGCGTCGTTTGCGTCACGCTCTGCGTTCTGCTTCTGCATGGCCTTGAGCTGCTCGAGCACGTTGACGCCGTCGATGTTGCCTCCCTTGAGAGCCACGATCTTGGCTGCCACGTCGGAAGCGGGAGCTCCGGCCTTGAGGTCGAGCAGCTCACAGACCGCCTTGTTTGCGACGACCGTGTCGCCCGTGGTAGCTGCTGCTGCTTCCTTGAGAGCCTTCGCATCTTCGAGGGCTTTTGTCAGGGCCTCGATGACCTGTTCCGCAGTTGCGTCCTCTCCGAGTCCGAGCAGCTGCGCAATCTGTTTGATGATGTCCATGGATTTGTTGTCCTCCTCTTTATAAGTGGCTGAATTCACGATCGCGGTCATTCCCTCGATCGCGGGTGTATTCGTTAGGGCTAGGGAGTGAACGCCCATATGAGATACCTCCTTCGCTGAAAATGAAATCTCCCGTCGAGAAAAACGTAATCGACGGCATGGAAGTATTTTACATAAATAAAAACGCTGATAAACAGCAGGCATATCCTTTATCTTCACGGCGGCGGTTATATTGAGCAGCCGGTAGCCGAGCACTGGAAGTTTCTCGATAAGGCGGCGGCAGCTACGGGCGCTTCGATAACTGTGCCGATTTACCCGAAATCTCCCGATTATCAGTACGAAGACACATTCGAGCGTCTGTTGTCGATGTATAAAAGCTTATTATCCTATACGGACGCTAAAAATACTATTTTTATGGGTGATTCGGCAGGCGGAGGGCTGGCTCTGGCCTTGGCGCAATATTTATTGGAAAAAGATCTGCCGCAGCCGGGAAAGCTTATTCTGCTTTCACCCTGGCTGGATATTACTATGGAAAATCCGGATATCCCGTCCTTGGATTCTAAAGACCCGTCTTTAGGAATCTATGGCCTGATTCAGATGGGAAAAGCATGGGCCGGGGGTACAGACCCTCACAATTATATGCTGAGCCCGGTTTACGGAAGTGTTCTCGGATTAGGCGAAATCACTGTTTTTGTCGGCGGCCATGAGGTTTTGCTTCCGGATATACGGAAATTTAAAGCTCTGACGGAAAAGCAGAATGTGAAAATCAATTATTTTGAGTATCCGAAAATGAACCATGTGTTTCCTCTTTTCCCCATACCAGAGGCTAAGAAAGCCCAGCGACAAATTTTTAATATTATCAAGAGTTGAGGTGCCAATCCAAGGGAGCGATTTTTCGGAGCTGTTGTTCAAGGCCATTGCCACTTGTTTTCCAGACAATGATTCCGGCAACCGTGAGTGTTTAAAAAACATGCTAAGGAGAAAGATAATGCAGACGCTGAATAATGCTGTTAAGGAATATACGGCACAATTGAGAAACGGCCAAATCCAAAAGGCTTATAAGGGCATAATGGCTTTCATGGCAAGATTAAAGAATCACATGGAAAATCAGTATCCGGAATATATTTCAAGCGCACTATACTTAGGTTATATGGATATGACCTACTTTGCTTTTACTCCTTTGGAGCTAAAGGACAGAAAGCTTAAAATTGCTGTTGTGTATTTACATGAACAAAACCGATTTGAAGTCTGGCTGGGAGGAGTTAACCGAAAAGTTCAAGCTGAGTATATCGAGTTAATGAAAAGCAAAGATATCGGAGATTATAAGGTTTCGCAAGCCTTGCCGGGTGTCGACTCAATTATAGAACTGACAGTTGCTGGCCAACCGGATTTTGACCGCATTGAGGACCTGATGGCAGAAATTGAAAGCAAGGCAGTTGAATTTGCGGAAAATATCCGTTCGATTCTGGACAATTGAGTGAAGTTTCACAGCCAAAAAGTGAATTAAAGAATGAACTGCATATTAGGTAATAAAGAAGCTTGGGAGGAAACTTCTGGACACAGAGTTCAAAATTTGTCCTTTTAT
>JASDTK010000063.1:0-5605 GCA_041891555.1 Oscillospiraceae bacterium | reverse complement strand
TACGCATCGCTTCTTGGATTAGATGAGACAACAGGCGTGGAGATTGAGGAAAACTCAGAGCTCGACCTGCTCGTAAGCTTCAAGGCTCACGCCGGCGACGAGCGCATTCCCGGGGTTTGCGCGGATATGGCAGGGGAAATGGGCGAAGGGAAATACTATCCCGACTTGAGCGTTCGCCTCGCACAGTTCGAGCTCACGTTGCTCGACTGGGCGGAGGGACACAAGGGCAGCAGAAAATACGTCGCCTTTGCCGATAAATGCTGGCCTGCGTTTTCGGCAGAGTTTGGATTTGTGCCCTGCTATGTGAACAGCCGCCTTGCTTCGCGCGGTATCCCCGTTGCCTGCGAGGTCGACATCTACGGCGCGCTCTCCGAATATATCGGTGCCTGCATAACGGGCGACGCTGTGACTCTGCTCGACATCAACAACAGCGTTCCGAAATCCCAATACGACGCTGAAATTGCCGGAAAATTTGACTATAAGCACACCGACACCTTCATGGGCTTCCACTGCGGAAACACCCCGTCCTGCAAGCTGTGCGCCGACCGAGCGGTAAAATATCAGCTCATCATGCATCGCACAGCCGAACCGGCAGGCTCCGAGCCGGATATTACACGTGGCACGCTTGAGGGAGACATAGCGGAAAGTCCGATAACCTTCTTCCGCCTACAGTGCGACAGCGACGGAATCCTGCGCGCATATATTGCCGAGGGTGAGGTCCTGCCCGTCGGAACACGCAGCTTTGGTGGAATTGGCATTTTCGCGATTCCGGAGATGGGAAGGTTCTATCGCCATGTTCTGGTTCAAAAGCGTTTTCCTCATCACGGCGCTGTAGCGTTTGCACATTGCGGAAAGGCAATATTTGAGGTGTTTAAGTTCCTTGGAGTGGGAGATATCGGCTACAATCAGCCGAAGGCTCTGCCTTATCCCACTGAGAACCCGTTTGCATAAAAAAATATGGAAGACGAAAGTGTGATTCTGGAGATACGCGCAATATACGACGACTATATTGCCGATGTGAAGAAGCTCATTGCGTCCCGCAAGCCTACCGACGGACTTATGGGGTTCGGCAAACGGGCAGGCGACGATATTTGTCACGAACGCTTTGCGGACAGACTCGAGCAGAAATTTATTGACATCGCACAAGCCTCGCCCTCTTCGGAGGAGGCCTTCACCGTGATGCGCTATGTATTTGAGACTCCGCCTGAATACAAGAACGATTCCCTGACATACCTGATGCTGCTCGCCGTGCAGGGACTGACGGACGTGCTGATCCCGTTCCTCTCGAAGGAAGACGCTTGTAAGCTTTCGTCTTTGTTTTCTGATTTGTATCCAAAATACAGCTATTTGCCCGCACAGAAGAAGCTTGCCGAGCAGCTGATTTCCCAGTCGGGGCAGAGGGGACAAAAAATAAAAGGACTGCTCGGCCTTTTTGGAAGTCGGGAAGACGGGAAGGGCTGACTGCCGCCGAAGCTTGATTAAGAACAGTCCGAAGCGCAGCGGGCAGTAAAGAAAGGTGTAAAACTCTATGACACACTACATTTTCGGCTATACGAAAACAGGCGAGCCGGTTACGGCTTATTGCCTGTGCAATAGTAGCGGAGCCAGCGCCGTTATTCTGAATTACGTCTGCATTGTGCAGGCTCTTTCGGTGCCAAATGCGCAGGGCGGTTTAACAGACGTCGTTCTGGGCTATGACAGCGTTTCGGAATACGAGGAAAACAGCTGCTATCTGGGGGCGGCGATAGGGAGAGTCGCAAACCGCATTGGTAGCAGCGAGTTTACGCTGAACGGTGAAAGCTACCAGCTTGCGAAAAACGACGGAGTCAACCACCTGCACGGCGGAATCAAAGGCTTTGATAAGTATATATGGGATGCCGGAGAGGAAGGTAGTTTGCTTAAATTTACGCGGCTTTCGCCAGACGGAGAGGAAAACTACCCGGGAAATCTCAAGGTTTGCATCTCCTATGAGCTGACAGAAGAAAACGAGCTCCGAATTACCTATGACGCAGATACGGATAAGGATACCGTTGTGAATCTCACAAACCACAGCTATTTTAATTTAAGCGGCAGGGGAACGGCTCTTGCACACAGCCTGCAGGTTTTTGCTGAAGAATTCACGGAGAACGACGTAGCCTGCCTGCCTACGGGCAAGATACTTAAGACCGCCGGTACACCCTTCGATTTTTCTGAATCAAAGCAGATTGGCCGCGATATCGGACTCGACGATACACAGCTTCGAAACGCCGGCGGCTATGACCATAATTTCGTACTGTCAGACAAGGCGGAGCTGAAAAAGGCGGCCGTGCTAATAAGCCCCGAAACCGGCATACGAATGACAACCTATACAACCCTGCCCGGAATACAGCTCTACAGCGGAAACTTTCTTACGCCGCATAAGGGAAAGAACGGAAATCCTATAGATTACCGCTCCGCAGTATGCCTTGAAACTCAGGTGTTCCCGAATGCGCTTGCGTGTCCACATTTCCCCAGTCCGATTCTGAGAAAGGACGGGCATTACCACACGCTGACAATTTACCGATTTGATACATCAGTCGCAACGGATTAAATGGCTGATGTTATTTACCCCCGCGATGCTTTTTATCGCGGGGGATTTTTCTTTATATTTTATTGCGCACCAGTGGAACGCTGGATGTTCTGCTTTGTCGGCGTATTGAATTTGGGGGGTTGGGGATTTCCTATACTGTTCTGTTTGAAATATGCTCCCGGATTCGAGAGATCCATATACTGCTTTGAATCCTCCGTTACGCCCCAGTCGCTCAGCGAACCTGTTTCTTCGAGCATATTGAAGGCCATTCGGAACAGAGTGTTGTGCGCTTCCTCGCGGTTGAGCCGAAAATCTATGGCCTCTTTGACACCGCTGTCGTTAATCTGGCGGTAAAGGTACTGATAGACAACCTTTGCCCGCTGCTCGGCCGCTATATCAGAGAGAATATCAGCGGCAAGATCGCCGGTTTCGTTGATATAGGCCGCGTTGAAGGGATAACCGGAGGCGTTGGCAAGCATTGGCGTGAGACCTGTCAGAACGGCAGCCTCCACATTGCCGACGGTCGTATTCGCCGCGTCAGGCTGGTGGCCATTCAATAGGTTCACCATTGTCGATACCATTTCCATATGCCCAAGTTCTTCACAGGCAATGTCGAGAAACATATCCTTGATACGAGGGTCTTTAATTCTGTAGCTTTGGGAAAGATACTGCAAAGCTGCTTTAAGTTCGCCCTGAGGTCCGCCGAGCTGCTCCTGAAGCAGATTTGCGTAGTTCGGATTGGGAGCGTCGACCCGGACGTCTTTCAAAAGCTGTTTATCATGTCTGAACATAGCATTCTCCTTATTAAATATTTGTTTGCTTCGAATTAGTATCTTTCAAACTATCAGAATTATCGCAGTATATGCCGAAACTAATTTGATTCTTGCTCAGCCGACAATATAATTGCTGCCGGGAAGCTGCTTGCAGAGCTTTTTCAGTCTTGCCATGTCTTCGGACAGAGAAAATACCGTGTGATATCTGCGGCTTGAGACCCCGGCTATCGACACAGACAGAATCGGGAAGTCCTCTTCTATGCCATGCCTGTTCTTGGTTGTAATATAGCCCTTATCCAGATCGTTTTTATTGTAAAAATCAAGTACGGATTTATCAAATTCATCAATCATTCTTCTGCACACTGCTTCAGCGTCATTTCCGGGGACAATCGCCATGAAATCATCGCCTCCGATATGCCCGATAAAACCATCTTTTATATTGTCCTTTAATATTTGAGTCATACATTTGATTATCCTGTCACCGTTTTCAAAGCCGTATACGTCATTATATGCCTTGAAGTTGTTCAAATCAAAATAGAGGATAGTATACTCTTCGTCCGAGTTGATACAGTGTTCGAGCTCTTTTTCGATTGTAACGTTTCCCGGTAATCCGGAAAGAGGGTTAAGATGCCTTGCGTTGTTGACGCCAATCTGCAGCGCCTCGTCAAGCAAATCCTTGACCGTGACTATCCCAAAGTACTTACCGTCCTTCGTGACAGTGACGAAATCGTACAGCTTTTCAAAATCACGGTTCATAGCGTTTTTTGCGACTGTCTCGATGCTGTCGTGGTAGTCGACGCAGAGGAATTCTTTGCACATAATAGTTTCGATGGCCTTGTTCGAGTGCAGAGAGTAGCCAAATTGGAAGGAAAGACGCCTGTATAGCTCGTTTCGTGTAATAATTCCCTTGACATAACCGTCTTCCGTAACGCAGAGCCCGCAAAGTAAGCGATCCTTTTCCATAATGTCAAACACCTGACAGACGAGCAGCTTTGAATTAATACATTTCTGCGCCGAGGAAATATTGCATACATAGATTTCAGAAGACAATCTGTCCGTGAGATGATTTTTTTTCTCGTTGGCATTACAGATGACCGATAACACATCCGCATCGATTGGGACTATGTTGGAACCGGGACGCTGAAGAAAGAAGCCCTGACCGTAATGAACGCCGATTTCGATAAGCTTCATTAGCTCATCTCTTGTTTCTATTCCCTCGGCTACCAGATATGTGTTTGTAAGCGATGCAAATTCAGTGAAGCTTTTGATGAGGGACTGCTTTGTTGTGTCACGGTCTATGCCCCTGATCAGGTTCATGTCGAGCTTAATAAAATGCGGATGTATGTCGGTAATCATGTTAAGGCCCGAGTATCCCGCGCCCGCGTCGTCCACTGCAATTTTATAGTTCTGGTTTTTGTAATGGTCAATAGTGCCTATAAAGTCTTCAATGTTGCTGACAACGCCCTTTTCTGTTATCTCAAAGACCACGTTTTCGGGATTAATGCCGTTCTCCCTGAGATAATCTTTTGTAAAGCCCTCTTTGAACTTCTCGTCATGTATGACTTTAGGATTGACATTCAGAAACAGTCTGAATTGTGCCTGCAGCCTGTGCACGGTCTCTATTGCCGTCATACGGCAAAGCTGCTCAAGCTCCCAGGTCTTCCCGTATTTTTCCGCGCAGTCGAACAGAACGGACGGATAATGCATTTCCGAGTTTTCCGGACCTCGACTAAGCGCTTCATAACCATAGACGGCTCCGTCGCGTAGCGAAACAATGGGCTGAAAAACCGTTTCTATCTGCCTGTTGTTGAGCACATCAATAAATTGCTCCTGCTCTGTGCATTGCTGCTTATTTTCAGATTCGCTGTCGATATAGATACCCCCGTTTCATATCCTGTACGGAAATATTGTACTGCGGACAAGTAAAATGCATTATCAAATTTCTGTAAAGCCTTTGTAAATATCGACAATTTATGACAAATTACAAAAGGCACTTTTTTTACCAGAGTTTTTACAACAAATTTGCATTGGATGATTGCATATTTTGCTGATTGGCGATATATTAAAATTGAAAGTATAAATTCTGTGAGGATACGATATGGAAACATTGAGATCAAAAAAAGGATTCATCTGCGACATGGACGGAGTGATATACCACGGCAACCGTCTTCTTCCGGGTGTCAAGGAATTTGTGGACTGGCTCTATCGCGAGGATAAGCAATTCCTGTTTCTGACGAATAACAGCGGCAGAACTCCGGGAGAGCTTAGGCAGAAGCTTCTGCGT
>JASDTK010000062.1:0-1109 GCA_041891555.1 Oscillospiraceae bacterium | reverse complement strand
CTGATTCTCTGGCCAAGCGGAAGCAAAAAAGAGGAAGCGCAGGAGACCGATCTTTCAGCTCCGTCTTTTTCGATTACCGATGAGGAAATAAGGCTTGAAACTCAGTTGTCCAAAATCAAAGGGGCCGGCAGAGTATCAGTGCTCCTTTCTGTTAAGGACAGTGTCTCGCGCGAGCTTGCCGAGGGAGAGGAGGGGACTCTGGTCATATCCGAAAACGGCAAGGAGAGAGTAGTGGAACTATATTATGTAAACCCGGATTATCTTGGAGCCGTAATAGTCTGTGACGGCGCGGATTCCGCGGATGTAAGGCTCAGGATTTCAAAAGCGGTTGCGGCCTATACAGGACTTGGTATGGACGAAATCACCGTCTTAAGTATGGAAAACAAGTAAATAAGCAGGATTAGGAACAAAAGGAGGAAAAATGAACAAAACAAAAAAATACATAACGATAGCGGCGGTGCTCCTGTGCGTCTGTGCCGCGGTGTATCTCAACTGGTCGTATAACAAGGACAGTAAGGGAGGAACCGAGCTTTCCGATGCGGAGCTTGCAAACGTGAAATCAGAGGATGCGGCCGCGGACAGCGGAATGACGGAAGAGGTTTCGAATTACTTTGCGCAGGCGAGACTGACAAGACAGCAGTCGCGCGACGAGGCGCTTGAGCTTCTTAAAGCCGCCGCCAGTTCGGAGACCGCCTCTCAGGAGACTATCGACGGAGCAATGAACGCTATTTCAGCTATGGCTAATTATTCAATGCAGGAGACCCAGATCGAAAATCTTTTGCTCGCAAAGAATTTTGCCGAGTGCGTTGCATTCATAAGCGCCGACGGTGTGACGCTTGCGGTTCCCGCGCCAGCGGAAGGACTCAAGGCTGAGGACGTCGCGAAAATTACTGATGCGATTGTCGCTGAAACTGACTTCTCTGCAACCCAGATAAGAATAATCGAGGTCAAGAGCAACTCCGATGCCTCGGGCGCGGCAGATACAACTGATGTGACCGATACAGCCGGCACGGCGGATGACGGCAGCGCCTCAAGCACAACAGCGGGAACAGAAAACAGTGAATCGGAGGATATAAGCGCCGATACGGGAGAGATGATGGAGTAGAACG